>JAYRNS010000673.1:0-2910 GCA_041912075.1 Anaerolineae bacterium | reverse complement strand
TGGACGATTTCGAAGCACGCATGCATGCACACGAGCGCATCGTGCTGCTGCGGGCAATCGGACACGAACTGAGGCAGCCGCGTGACCATGAAAATACGGCGAGTTGAGCCTCGCGGATCCATCCCGGGGTGGCATACAAACGGAGAATAAACCTATGCGTATTCAACGTGCCCTGTTGAGTGTCTATGACAAATCGGGGCTGGTCGACCTGGCACGCGTGTTGGTCGAGCACGGCGTCGAGATCATCGCCAGCGGCGGGACGGCCCGTGCCTTGGCGGCCGCGGGTCTGCCCTGTACGCCGGTCGAGGATGTCACGTCCTATCCCGAAATGTTGGGTGGCCGGGTCAAAACCCTGCACCCGGCGATCCATGGTGGTATTTTGGCCCGCCGCACCCCCGAACATCTGGCCGACCTGGCGCGCCACGGCCTGCGTCCGATCGACCTGGTCGTATGCAACCTCTACCCGTTTGTGGCAACCGTGGCGCGTCCTGGGATCAGCGAGGCCGAGGCCATCGAGGAGATCGATATCGGTGGTGTGACGCTGCTGCGCGCCGCGGCGAAGAACTACGAATCGGTCACGGTTGTGGTCGATCCCGCGGACTACGTCACGGTTGGCACCCATCTGGCGGCCGAGCGGTCCGTGCCGATCGACATGCGCCGTGCGCTGGCGCTGAAGGCCTTCCGGCATACGGCCAGCTATGATGCCGCCATCGCCGGCTACCTGGGGCGTCAGGTCGAGGGTGACGAGGCTTTCCCGGCCGTGCTCACATTGACTGCCGATCTGGTGCAGACGCTGCGTTACGGTGAAAACCCCCATCAGCAGGCCGGGTTCTACCGCTGGCAAGGATCGCCGGCGGTGCTCTGCCAGCGCAGCGGGGAGAAGGAGATGAGTTACAACAACTACCTCGATCTCGACGCCGCATGGGCTATGGCCCAGGAATTCACCGCCCCAACGGTCGCGATCATCAAACACACCAACCCCTGTGGCCTGGCCAGTGCCGATTCCCTGGCTGAGGCGTTCCGTCTGGCACTCGCCGCTGATCCGGTGAGCGCGTATGGCAGTGTCATTGCCGTCAACCAGACGCTGGACCTGGCAACAGTCGAGGCGATTGGCGCGCTGTTCGTCGAGGTATTGGCCGCACCAGCCTACGCCGGCGATGCACTGCAGGCACTCAAACGCAAAAAGAACCTGCGCGTGCTGGAAGTCAAACGTGATGCCACACAACCCTGGGGGCTGCGCAGCGTCCACGGCGGTTTACTCGTACAAACCCTGGACGACATCCGAGAGGACCCGACAACCTGGCAGGTCGTGACGCAGCGTGCACCGGCGGAAGCTGAGCGTCAGGCGTTGGTGTTTGCCTGGAAAGTGGCCAAACACGTCAAGTCGAACGCGATTGTCTTTACGACGGCCAATGAAGTGGTTGGCGTGGGGGCCGGGCAGATGAGCCGCGTCGATTCGGTACACCTGGCCGCCCGCAAGGCAGGGGCGCGCGCCCGCGGCGCGGTGGTGGGTTCGGACGCCTTCTTCCCCTTCCCGGATGGGGTCGAGGTCGCGGCGGCCGCCGGCTGCACAGCGGTGGTCCAGCCGGGTGGGTCGATGCGCGATGCCGATGTGATTGCGGCGGCCGACCGGCTCGGGCTGGCGATGTGTTTTACCGGAGTCCGTCACTTCCGGCATTGACCGGGTGTGTACGGGTTGTGTCAGAATCGTCACAACATTTCATTGGCTGCGAGGATTTGGATCGATCATGACCGGAACGAATGGCTCTCTCCCGATGGCCCATGCTGGCCAGTGGTACGTGGCCGCTTTCAGCGATGCGCTCAAACCAGGAAAGACGCTCAACAAACGCGTGGCAGACCAGGAAATCGTTTTCTGGCGCGCGGGTGAGCCGCCGTATGCAGTTCAAGCGGCTTCGGCCGTTTGTCCGCATTGGGGCGGACCGTTGGGTGGGGGCGCTGTCAGCGGCGAAGGCCAGCTAACCTGTCCCTGGCACGGCTGGCGTTTTCAGAATGGCACCTGCCTGGACCGGCCGCGCCTGCTGCTGCCGCGTTATCTGGCGCACGACGATGGTATCTTGCTCTGGGTACGTCTGCCCTGGGACCTGGACCTGGTCACCGAGCCGCCGCTGCAGGCGCGGCCCGCGGTCTGCAACCAGTTCTGGTTTGACATCACGATCGATTCGGATGTCTATCACATCCAGGAGAACTATCTCGATTTTCTGCACCCGGCCGAGTACCACACGTCGACCTTCAATCACTGCCGGTACCTGGGCAAAGACGGTGAGATCAACCTGGTCGAGATCGGCTACCGGGCGCCGCTCAACAAATCGCTGCTGTGCAAGACGCGGGTGTGGGGACCGACACCTCACCAGGTGCGCAATGAGGTCTACGATGGGTTCGGCAAGGACATGGTGATCGAGAGCCACATTACCCCGATCACCGGTGCGCGCTCGATCATTCACGAAATCTACCACGTCCCGCCGTCGGTGGTGCCATCGCGCGGCTGGTGGGCGATGCGCTATTTCCTGCGGCGCTCGGCCAGACGCATCCGCGCCGAAGACGCCATTTTCTCGCAGCGGCGTTACCAACTGCGCAAACTGGGTTTTGTCGACGGGCGCGGGTTGCCCATCAACGGCAAGGTGGCACCTTACCTGGACGGCTGGGAAGATTCACCGGAGGCTGAGATGGCAGTGCAGAAGGTCGACAACCTCGTGGGGAAGAAGGCGCCACCGCATTATTGAATGCCGTCCGCGAATGCGCGAATGGCCGTCCGCGAATGGTGATCGCGAATGCGCGAATGCCGTCCGCGAATGGGGATCGCGAATGCGCGAATGGCCGTCCGCGAATGGTGCTCGCGAATGCGCGAATGGCCGTCCGCGAATGGCGCTCGCGAATGCGCGAATGGCCGTC
>JAYRNS010000672.1:0-3460 GCA_041912075.1 Anaerolineae bacterium | reverse complement strand
GTACCGATCCGCCACGAACGACAGACCCTGGGCATGCTGACGGTCGAAAGCCCGCGCGTTGCGGCATTTGGATTGGACGTACTGGGTACCGTCGTGGCGCTTGCCGACCATGTGGCGATTGCGCTGGAAAATGCCCGCCTGTTCGAAGAGATTCAGCACGAACGCGAAAAGGCCAACCAGATCATCAAGACCATGGCCGACGGTTTGTTAACCACCGATGCAGCGGGTCGCATTACGGTGGTGAATCCGGCGGCTGCTGTACTGCTGGACCGGCAGACCGAGGAGGTGGTGGGGTTGCCCGTTTGTGAGATCATGGGTTGTCGCGACGGCAGTGGTGCGCGCCATGATTGTGTCTTACGTTCTGTGTTGGAAAACGGACAAACGGTCAATGAGGCGCGCTGGGTGCTGCGCCAGCCGCGAGGCATGCAGCACGTATTGGCGGTCAGCGCCGTGCCGCTGGCTCCTACGCCCAGCGACGAGGGCGGTATGGTGGTGCTGCTGCGCGACATCACGGAGCGCGACGCCCTCGAACGCGCGCAGCGCGAACTGGTGGCCGCCTTCTCGCACGAGCTGCGGACGCCGTTGACCAACATGACGGCCATCATCGAGCTTCTGCTGCAAGACCCGGAACGCACGGTCGGCGAACGCCAGCGTGCTTACTTCGGCGCCCTGCTCGCGCAGAGCCGGCGGCTGGCCGATTTTGCCCAGCGCACGTTGGATGTGTCACGTCTGGATGCGGGTCAATGGGCACTGGAGATGCGGCCTTTGCCCATTGGCTTTGTGATCGAAGAAACGGTGGGTCTGTGGCAGGCCCAGGTACAGAACCACACCTGGTGCGTGGCCCCCTCGGGCACGTCCACCATGGTCTGGGCCGACGAGTACGCCTTGACAATCGTGCTCAATACGTTGATCGACAATGCGCTGAAGTACGCCCCGGCCGATCCACAGACAGCCCTACAGATCGATCATGACGATCGATTTGTCACCGTCACCGTCAGCGATGACGGACCCGGTATTGCCGCCGAACACCAGTCGCGTATCTTCGATCGTTTCTACCGGGTGGATGCCAGTGATGCGCAGCAGGTCTACGGACATGGCCTGGGTCTTTACCTGGCCCGCGGCCTTGTCCAGGCGATGGGTGGTGATATCTGGGTGACGAGTGAAGTCGGTCAAGGGTGTCATTTCTCGTTTACCGTACCGCGCCTGCGCGCCGATGAGAGTGAATTACAGAGAGAACTGCTCGGTGCCGGCACAAAGTGATGCAAGGAGAACCGTATGAAATTGCTGATCATCGAGGACGATCAAATACTCAACCACCTGCTGACCGAACACCTGCACAACATTGGCTACGACATCCTCTCGGCCAGTGGTGGAATGGAAGGGCTCGAGCTCATGCGCGACAACAGTCCTGACCTGGTGCTGTTGGACATCATGATGCCGGGCATGGACGGTTGGCAGACCTGCCGCCAACTGCGTGAAGTCAGCGATGTGCCGGTCCTGATCTTGACTGCCAAAGGTTCCGAAGACGACGTCATCAAAGGCTTCCAGCTCGGTGCCGACGACTATATCAAGAAGCCGTTCAACCTGCAGGAGTTGGAGCTGCGTGTCGAAGCGGTACTGCGGCGCGCGGCCAGCCGCCAGCGCGACGACCCATCCGATTATGAGGACGGTGTCCTGCATATCGACCTGGGGCGGCGCCTGGTGGTGCGGCGCGGTGATCCTATCCACTTGACACCCACCGAGTTCCGGCTGTTGAGTTACCTGGTACGGCACCGTGACCGGGTCGTGCCACATAGTGAGCTTTTGAGCGAGGTATGGGGGCCGCGCTATGTAGACGACACCGCATCACTGTCGGTGTACGTACGCTATCTGCGTGAAAAACTCGAAGACAACCCGGCCACCCCACGCTACATCTGCACTGAATGGGGGATTGGATACCGGTTCGCCGTGCCGCGGGCAGCGGTCGGCTGAGGTTTCGACGGTGTATCATCAAAAATCAAGATGATTCTAACAGGATCAACAGCAGAATGTAAGCACTCTGACAGGAGCTTTGTGTTATGATGTGAGGCACAATTGACCAACTCGTGTCAGAGAGCCGAAATACCATGGAACGCATGTGTTATTTCTTGTATAATCATCAGCGACGTGAAGATGGGCACGCCTTGATAGAATATGCGCTGATCATGGTGCTCATGTCGGTTGCTCTGTTGGCCGCGTTGATTGTTCTTTTTGGTGGTGTCGAGGAGGTTATCAAAGTGCTCATGCGCGTTCCATGAGCGACATGCACGCATACCTCGCCCACTACGGGGCGTCGATACCCATGCCCGCAGACCCACCCCCCACCACTGAGAACCACACTCCGCCGGCCGGCGTGCCGGCGACGAACCCCCTCTCCCCGGCTGGCGGGGGCGAGGGGGTTTTGTCGCCCGGCGTTTCGCCCAACAGCCCGCCAGTGACCTCGTCTGCGCGCTCGCGTCAGGTTCCGAGCACTCTCGAAACCCCACAGGTCCTGACCGTCTGCATCATCCTGGCGGGGTGGGGCGCCTTCATCGGCTGGCGCGCACCAGCCCTGCCCATCGCCATTGGCGCCTTCCTCGTCACCGGGTTGCTGCTCGCCATCAGCCTGGTCGACCTGCGCATGCGGCGCATTCCCAACTCGCTCGTCCTGCTGCTCCTGGCCTGGGCGGTGGTCCAGTCGTTGTGGCTTGGCCGGCCCACCCTGGCCAATCTGGCGATCGGTCTGCTCGCCGCCGGGGGATTCTTCCTGCTCCTCTCCCTGCTTACCCGCGGCGCCATGGGCCTGGGCGACGTCAAACTGGCCGCGGCGATCGGTGCCCTGGTCGGCTGGCCGGCGGTGGTGGCTGCGCTCTTCCTCGGCATCCTTGCGGGGGGTGCTGCGGCGCTCCTCCTCCTCATCACCGGCCGCGCCGGCCGCAAGGATTATTTTGCCTACGGGCCGTACCTGGCACTGGGAGGCTGGCTCGTCTACTGCGCCGCGCTTGGACTGTGGCGTTGAACGGAGGTTTGGGGCCGTGAGTGCAAACATCGTCGTGGTTGGCAGCAGTAACACCGATCTCGTTATTCGTGTGCCAAACCTGCCTGCACCTGGTGAGACGGTGTCAGGTGGTGACTTGATGACCGTACCGGGTGGCAAAGGCGCCAACCAGGCGGTTGCGGCCGCACGCCTGGGGGCGCACGTCACGTTCGTAGCGTGCGTTGGCGATGACGCGTATGGGGCAGCGGCTCTCCGGCATTACCGCAACGAAGGCATCGACGTGCGCTGCGTACGCACCACGACCGCGGCACCGTCCGGTGTTGCGCTGATCTGCGTGGATGCGGCAGGGCACAACATAATCGCCGTCGCGCCTGGGGCCAACCACGAGCTGATGCCAGACGACATCGAGCGGGCCGCCAGCGCGGTCTGCGCCGCCGACAGCCTGCTCCTCCAACTGGAAACTCC
>JAYRNS010000671.1:0-4379 GCA_041912075.1 Anaerolineae bacterium | reverse complement strand
CGAGCGGGCGTGCCCGCGGGCCAGCGCCATGCCGCACATGCGAGCGTAATTCTTCAGGTTGGCCTCCTTCATGATTTCGATCACCGGTTTGATCTTGGCATCGCTGAGCTGGCGAATGTAATAATGCATCTTGTAGCGGCCGGCACCGGTGGCCCAGCCCAGGAACATATCGCTCGCGGTCTGCATGATACGCTGGCCTACCACCACGCGCTGTCCCGCATGCCCAACCGAACTGGCGCCGCAATATGGTTCGAGCACCGATTGGCGCGCCTGCTTGAACTGCAGAAAGAGCGGGTCACCACCGCCCGACATGAGCAGCATGATCCCACAGACGGTGCCCACACTGCCGACGCCGACCACCTTGAACACGATATCCACCATCTCGAAGCGGTTGATGAGGAGCTGCCGCGCGGGGATCAGCGTTTTCTTGTACGCCTCCAGCGATTTAAGGGCATTAGCGCGGAGTTCCTGATCGCGTTCGTCTCCGTAGTGGAAGATCAGTGGCGGTTGGTCCACGATGCGTGGCATATCGCCGGCGGTGAAGGTTAGTTTGGCAAACTCCTTCTCGTGCGCGGTTTGCGCGGTGGCGCTGGCCAGCTTCTTGCTGTAGAAGCGCTTCATTGCTTTGTCGGGAGCGTTGGCGATGATCGCGTTGAAATCGAAGGAATCGTTCCAAACCTCCAATACCGGCATTTTGGCATAGCCCGCCATCCGTTGGCGGTAGCTCTGGGCGGCCAGCCAGGCGGCTTCCCGGCAGTCGGCCGGCGCAAACCCGTTCGAGCGCCCGGCAACGACGAAGCTGGCGCACAACCGTTTGACATCCCATTCCCATGGGCCGACGGAGACTTCATCGAAATCATTGATGTCGAAGATCACGTTGCGTTCGGCGGTCGCAAAGCCGCCAAAATTCAGCAGGTGGCAGTCGCCATCGATGACCAAGGCGAGACCGGTCGATGGAGTGCGCGCCAGGTCGTAGGCCATGATCGCGGCCGCACCGCGGTAGAATGCAAAGGGACTGGCCATCATGCGTCCGTAACGGATGGGCAGCAGATTTTCGACCCGGCCCTTGCTGCTCTCGACCAGCAGATCCACCGGGTCGGCGCGGTCGGCGGGCGGTTTCCATTCCGCCTGGGTTTTGCGCAGCGCTTTGTCCCGCAGTGCTTTTCCCCTGGCCAAACGTTCGTCCAGCCGCAAGATGTGGGTTTGGGGAGGAATGGATGCCCTGGCTAATGTGGGAACACTTTCGTCGGCCATAACAAACTCCATCGCACGCAAATAGTTCAGTACTATTCTAACATCAGTGTTGGTAGGAACCAAACCAGTGCGCCGGTGCAGGGAAGCTGTCCGGTGTCATGCACGATTTTTGCGGAGCACAAATCGGCGCTGAAAACAAAGCAGATTCACTGAGTATGTTACCTGCACCGGCCCTGGCGAGAGATCTGACTGGCAAACCTGACCGGGCCGAATGCGATCGTTTGGTTACTGGTATGGTGTGGCCACCGGCGGGCACGGTCCGTAGTAGAACCAGCCGGCACCCGTCTTGGAGCAGGTGGCCTGTACCGGCGCCTGGTTGCAGGCTAACTGCATGCACTGCAGCTGACCCGGCGTGCAGACCCCCCACACCTGGATCTGCGGCTCGCTCTCGATCGATCCGCTATTGGGTGCGTCCCACTGGCCGTTGGACTGGAAGCAGTCGGCCTGCGGCAGGTTCTGCTGGATGCACGGCGTGTAGTCACCGTACTGGGTGGTGACGGTGGTGGCCTGCGTCGGGCACGTACATGACCACGACGGATCGCACGCCGGCGTGGGCGTCGGTCCGGGCGCCGGTGTGACCGGCGTGCCCGCCGGCATCGGCGTGGGCAGCGGTGTGTAAACGTAACCGCCGCCGGGCTGCGCGTACCCCCAGTTCAGATAGATATAGGCGGTACCGGTGTACTGCCGGTACTGCACGACCAGGTTGTGTGTACCCTGGGTCAACGGCACTGCCACCTGCACGGCCTTACCCGACATACCAGCACCGATGGTGTTGATATAGGTGACGCCGTCGATTTGCACGGCAATCTCGTCGTCCGCCAGGGCGCGGAAAACGTAGGTGCCCGAGTAGTAGAAGTAGACGGAGCTGCTCATCGACGCCGTCCAGTTGGTGGATGGCATGCCGGGTCCAGGCGGCACCGTACCCCAATTGAAGTCGATGTAGGAGCTGGTGATGCCGAGGATTGGGCTGCCAGACCAGCTGGTGTTGTTGTAATACCAGACGCTCCAGACGTTGCCGTTCTGCGCCATCGCGGATGGGGTGGCGGCGACAAGGAGCAGTGCAATCACAGTGACGGCGATGGCCAGGTTTTTGTGTTTCATCATGGTCTCCTTGTCATCTACTGCTTTGGCAAAACCTTGGGTTTGGCGCTGGCCGCTTCGGTGAGCAGCAGATTGCCGGTTACCGCCTTGCTCGGATCCACGCGGCCGATCCACACCAGGTACTGGCCGGCTGCCGGCTGGCGGATCGTGAGCAGTGGATTGAGGTTGCGTGTGCCGTCGGTGTCGTCCGCGCAGAGGTAGCTGCCGTCTGGTGCACGGACCATGAGCGTCGTATCGGCGCTGGCTTCGACCAGCAGGTTCAGCGCAGGCGTCTCACCTGACCAGTCGAAGGCGTAGTCGGGTGTCTCGTGCACCAATCCACCGCACAACGTGTCACCGGTCTGCAGCTCGGGCGCTGGCAGATCGCCGTCGGCTGTAAAGTCCTTGGTGATGTCTTTGCCGCCGGCCCTCAGTGTGTCGACTGCAGTCAGTTTGGTGGTCGCTTCAGCGATCCGCCTGGCGGCGTTGGTCAGCCGTTCACGGTGTGGCAGCACGGCCGGTGCCGCCGGCCGTTTGACGAGGCTGGCGAGCGCCATCGTGCCGGCCGTCACGTCGTGGTGGGTCGTCAACACCAGAAAACCGGGCACCAGGTCTTTGGCGCTGGCGCTGCCCACCCACACGCTGTACGGCCCCTTCACCGGCTGTGTGATCTCGATGGTCGGATCCAACACCAGTTGGCTGGTGTTGTCGTTGCACAGAATGTCACCATCGGGTGTTTCGACCACCAGCGTCGTGTCACCGTCGCTGTAGAAGAAGGCTCGCAAGAGATCGGCGCTGCCCTTGTAGTCGACGGTGACCGCGGGGTTGGCTGAAACATAACCGGTGCAGCCCTCAGTGAGGGTGGTCGCAGTCACAGTGCCGCCGGCCTGCAGGCTCACCAGGAACGGGTCCAGCGGAAAACCGGCTGCCGGGTTGATGACGATGTAGGCGCCGCCAGCGTCTGCTTTGGAGACGGTAGGTGTCACTGCCGGCGTCGTCTGGGCTGGTAGCCCAGCACTAAGACCAGGCCTGGCTACAACCGCGGCTGCCGCCAACAGCAGCAAGATACCCGCCAGGGCTATTGGAATGATCGTGCGCGTCAATGGTGATGGTTGCATGGGTGACTGTTCCTTTCGTCAATTACCACAGATATCATGTGGCCTCGAGGGGGGATGGGGTCGATTTGGCCGTCATGCGCTGTCGCTCGCGGTGGATGGTGTGGCGCTGCCGGTCTGTGTCCGCCTGAGATTTGCCAGCAGGATGTACACGCTGATCAGCAGCACCCACAGCGGAAAGACGAGCGGCGCCCAGTAGAAGAAGCCGAGGCTGAAAAGCAAAAACAACGCCAGGAGCAAACCCAGGTACGCCATCCAGCGCGGGACGATCCCGGTGCGTAACGAAAGGGTGCTGGTCGAGATCATGAACACCCCGGCCATGCGCATCGCATAGACGTTCGTAATCTCGTACGTTATTGTGCGGCCGAAGGTGTAGAGACCAGACTGGATCAGCATGCCCGGCGTGGTGCCGTACATGCGCAGAATGCCGCCGGCCACCGCCGCCGAGGCGAAGAGCATCGCCAGGAACAGCAGCCCGCTGCCGAGAAACACCGTGGCAAAGAAGCGGTCCTCACGTTCACCAAGTCGGTCACGTATGACGCCCATGAACCACAGAAAGGCGATGCCCGAAAACGGCAGCAGGTTCAGGGCCAGCGTGACCTCCCGCCAGCCGGTGTTGAGCCAGTCGCCGGCATCCTCCGGGTTCTGGGGAACGGCCAGACGGATCAACGCCAGGCTGGCGATCAGCAGCAGTGAAAACAGGATACCGGCAATGGCCGCGGCGCGCGGCGTCGTCAGCTGCGCACGTGTCAGGGTTGGTTCGTGGGTCATCTCAGCTCCCTCCCACCAGGACATTGATCGCACCACCGGCAATCGCGGTCAGTGTGATGATCGAGACCGTCGACTGCATGAGCATCAGCAGTTTGGCCCGCCGTGTCAGCGGGAGCACGTCGGTCGGGCTGAACGCAAAACTGGTCGTGTAAGCCAGGT
>JAYRNS010000670.1:0-6734 GCA_041912075.1 Anaerolineae bacterium | reverse complement strand
TGTACCAGCCGCTGACCGCGGCGCTCGTGCGGGAAATCGAACAGGCCGGTGACCAGTATGGGCATCCACCTGTGCACACGATTTTCCTGGGCGGCGGCACACCCACGGTGCTCAGCGCCACTCAGCTGGCAGCTATCCTCGCGGCCTGTGCGCGCGCGTTTTCCATTGATAAAACCGCCGAAATCACCAGTGAAGCCAATCCGGGTACGGTCGACCAGGACCGGTTTACTGCCCTGCGCGCCTTGGGGGTCAACCGTTTGAGCCTGGGCGTGCAGAGTTTCCAACCGGCCGAGCTGACCTTTTTGGGACGCATCCACTCGGCCAGCGAAGCCGTGACTGCGTTCAGCGCCGCCCGCGCGGCCGGCTTCGACAACATCAACCTCGACTTCATGTTTGGGCTACCCGGCCAGACGCTGCCCAGCTGGCATGACACGCTGGACCGTGCCCTGGCGCTCGGACCGGAACACCTCTCGCTCTACAGCCTGATCGTGGAAGACCACACCCCGCTTGCCGACTGGGTGGCCAGTGGACGGGTCAGTATGCCGGACGAAGACCTGGCGGCAGACCAGTACGAAGCGGCGCAGCAGCGCCTGGCCGCCGCGGGTTACGTGCAGTACGAAATCTCCAACTGGGCCCGTGCCGCGGCCGGTGAGCGCGGGCAGTGCCGGCACAACCTCACCTACTGGCGCAATGCGAATTACCTCGGTTTTGGTCCGGGCGCATTTTCCGGGCTGGACGGCCGGCGCTGGTCGAACCTGCGCAGCCCCGCTGAATACATCCGCCGCATCACCGCTGGTGAGACGACGATCGACTGGGAAGAAACGGCCAGTCCTCGCCTGGCCATGGGTGAAACCATGATGGTGGGTCTGCGTCTGCTGCACGAAGGGGTCGACCGCCATCGCTTCCAGGCACGGTTCGGGCAAGACGTGCTCACCGTCTATCCCAGCCAGGTGGCCGATCTGCAAACCCGCGGCCTCTTGGAAGTGACTGCAGAGGCCGTTCGCCTGACCCCCGCCGCCGTCCTGATTGGAAACCAGGTTTTTGGGCGTTTTCTGGACTCAGAATGATCGGGGAACCGCGAATGGGCGCCAATCTGCGCGAATCTTTTTTGCAGGTCTCGTTGAGGCTGTACGTGTGCCGGCGCAGCGTGGTTTTGTTGCGTAGAAAGCTGCGTGGGCGTAATCACCAGTGGTCAGATGGGTGTCAAGAAAACGTACCCAAACAGCGACAACATTCTTCACCCACAAACCCATTCCAAAAACAATTCGCGCCGATTCGCGCCATTTGCGGTTGCCCCATTGGCGCAGATTCGCAGACAATGCGCTTACTACGCGTTGCGCTGTAACAATCGCAGGGCTAGTTCGTGGAGGTAGCCGGCGGTGGGTTCGTGGGGTTGGGCGGCGTCGAGGGCGGCCAGCGCCTGGCGGCTGTAGCGCTCGGCCAGGGCCGTGGCGCGGGCACGGGCAGCGGCGGTTTCGAGCAGCTGTAACACAGCGGGCACGTCCTGCGCGGTCATCTCAGGTGCGGTGTAGAATGACCGCAGTGCGGTAGCCTGCGGTCCTGCCAGACCGAGTAGGACGGGCAGCGATTTTTTGCGTGTGAGAATGTCGCTGGCGGCTGATTTGCCGGTAACCCGCTCGTCACCCCAAATGCCGAGGATGTCATCCTGCACCTGGAAAGCCAGCCCCAGGTTTTCGCCAAACTGGTGGAAGTGCGCGGTCTGTTCAGGGGTGGCGCCGCCCAGTACGGCACCGGTGGCCGTGGACGCCGCCAACAGCGCCGCCGTTTTGCCCCGGATCATCGTGAGGTAATCATCGACCGTGACGTCCAGCCGTCTCTCGAACGCCAGGTCCAGGTGCTGACCCTCGGTCAGGGCCAGACAGGCATCGATGAGCTGCTGCGCCACCTGTGTCACGACATCCGGCGGTACGGCCGGCCCGAGACGCAGCACACTCTCGAACACCAGGGCAAACATGCCATCGCCCACGTTGATCGCCTGTGCCGGCCCCCACAACTGCCACACCGTCGGGCGGTGGCGGCGCAGCGGGCTGGCATCTTCGACATCGTCGTGCACCAACGAGAAGTTGTGCAGCATTTCCACGGCCGCGGCGGCCGCTACTGCACAGGAGGGATCGCCGCCGGCTGCCGCACAACTCAACAGGCAGAGCAGCGGGCGGATGCCTTTGCCCGCGCTGGCGTGCGCCGGCTGAAACTGTTCGTCCAGCCAGCCCAGGTGGTACGCCATCATCTGATAATGCGTGCCGGCCGCCAGTTTGGGTGTGGCCAGCAGCTGGCGCAGGTTTGTCTCGACCTGGGGTAGATAGGTGGCGGCGAATCGGTCCAGTGTCATGGAATCACTGCCTGCGCCGCAAGCAGCACGCCGGGCGCACGCAGCCCCGCCACCTCGGCCACGCTCGCACAAAACAGCGCAATACGCATTTCGTCGACCAGGGTGTCGATCGCCTCGACCACCGCGTCGGTGGACACATCGGCGGCACGCAAGAAGGGACCGGCCAATCCCGCCAGGTCGGCCCCCAAAGCCAGGCACTTTACCACATCGATACCGCTGCGGATGCCGCCGCTGGCGATCAACGGAATGTGCGGCAGTGTTCGCCGGCAGTCGACAATGGCTTCAGCGGTGGGAATGCCCCAATCGGCAAAAGCGCGCGCCAGACGGCGCAGGCGCTCGGTGGGTGCGCGGTAGAGTTCGACCTGGCTCCACGAGGTGCCACCCGCACCTGCGACGTCGATGGCGGCGACGCCGGCCGCGTGCAGCCGTTGGGCCAGCGCACCCGAAATCCCCCAACCCACTTCCTTGGCAATCACCGGTACGGGCAGCGCACGCGTCACGGCGGCGATTTTGCCCAACAAACCGGACCAGTCCCAGTTACCATCGGCCTGCAACGCTTCTTGCAGCGGGTTGAGGTGCAGAATCAGCGCATCCGCCTCGATCATCTCCACCGCCCTGTGGCACTGGTCGACGGTGTAGCGGTAGTTGAGCTGCACCGCGCCGAGGTTGGCGAACAGCAGGATGTCAGGCGCCACGTCGCGCACACGGAAGGTGGCCGCCGTGGACGGAACTTCCAAACCCGTACGCTGCGAGCCCAAACCCATCGCAATCCCGCGCGCCTGGGCCGCCTCTGCCAGCCGGCGGTTGATTGCGGCGGCGCGCTCAGTCCCGCCGGTCATCGACGAAATCAGCAGCGGTGCCGCAAGAGGCTTGCCCAGGAACACCGTGTGCAGGTCAACATCGACCAGGTTGAGCTCCGGTAGTGCGACGTGACGCAGGCGGACCCGTTCGAGGCCGGTGGTCAGGTTGGGAAAACGCACGTCTTCTTCCAGGTTGATGCGGATGTGATCGGCTTTGCGTTCCTGGTGCGGCGCGCCGGCGGCGGGTTGAGTCAAGTGGATGTTCCCTTCGTAACTTTCGCTGTCTACTGGTGTTCAACGACGTGGTAGGCAGCGCGTTGGAGTCTATCGGGGGGATTTGGATAGGCTCTGGGTCACCATCTTACCAGTGCCCTGGGGGGTTGTCAAGATCGAATCTGCTGCGGTCGATGACCGGTGATCGACCGCCGGTGAGCTGTCGTAGAGAGTTGACAGTGATTTGTATCCCTGCTAGAATAGCGACCAGGGTACCCCGGCCTCCCAAAAAAGAGAACTCATCACATTCGATATCCGTAGGGACAAGGAGGAAGTATTCTCGTGGATGACACTTTCGAGCGCATCAAGGCGATCATTGTCGAACAATTAGGCGTCGATCCAAGCCGGGTGACCATGGATGCGAACTTCCGTGACGACCTGGAAGCCGACTCGCTGGACCTGGTCGAGCTTATCATGGCCTTCGAAGAGGAATTCGGCGGCGAGATCAGCGACGAAGAGGCGCAGAAGATTACAACCGTTGGCGAAGCCGTCACGTACCTGGAATCCAAAGCCGCCTGATTTCGCTGTCACGGCACTGCGTTGTTACGATTGACGACTACCACAAGCCCGCCACCAGGGTTCGCCCGTCCGGCGGGCTTTGTCTTTCGATTTTGGATTTTGGATTTGCGATTTTAGATTGTTGACAGGCAAGAACGTTTGTGCTATGATCGATCATGCAACCATTAGTGTTCGATCAAGGCGCACCATCGGGGAGATGCCGTCTGTGAAGTGAACGTGATGCCGAACATTCGCCTTGATCGGACACTGGATGACGTAACGGCCGTGATTCTGGCGGGTGGTGAAAGCCAGCGTATGGGCACCAACAAGGCGCTGCTGGCGGTTGCCGGCCAGCCCTTGATTGCGCGCACGGCGGCGCGGGTACGTGCCCTGTGTGATGGGATCGTCGTAGTCACCAATACGCCTGATGTGTACCAGTTTCTGGTATCAGATTTCGGCGCCGTGTTGGTGGCCGATGCGTATCCGGCGCGTGGTTCGCTGGTTGGGCTCTATTCCGGCCTGCGGGCGGTGCAAACGCCGCTCGCCCTGGCGCTGGCGTGTGACATGCCGCTGCTCAACCTGGGTTTGCTGCAGGCCATGATCGAGCTGGCCGTTGACAACGATGCCGTCGTGCCGCGCATGGAAGGTCAGGCCGAGCCGCTGCATGCGATCTACCGGCCGGCCACCTGTGCACCGGCGGTCTTACGGCACCTGGAAGCAGGTGACCGGCGCATGGTCTCGTTCTTGCCGGACGTGCAGGTGCGCTACCTGGATGCGGCCGACGTGGAGGCCTATGACCCGCAGCGCCTGTCGTTCGTGAATGTCAATACGCCGGCCGAATGGGCGGACGCCCAGGCCAGGCTGGCTGAAACGGATGCTGGCCGTGGCCCTGATCTTTGAGCGTGTCAAGGCACTGGTCTGTCTGATCCCGCCAGGACGAGTAGTGACCTACGGTCAGGTTGCAGCCTGGCTGGGTGAGCCGCGGGCGGCGCGCACCGTGGGCTGGGCGCTGCACAGCATCTCGCCCGAGGAGGCCGCGGGCATCGTGCCCTGGCATCGGGTCATCGGCCGCGCTGGCCCGGATCACGGCTGGGTGTCCACTTCCTGCCTGACGCATACCGCGGCGGTGCAGCGGGCGCTGCTGGAGGACGAAGGGGTCGAATTCGACGGGCGCGAACGGGTCGACCTGCGCCGTTTTGGCTGGGCGGGGCCGGCCTGGTCGGACGTCGAGAAGATAATCGAGGAAACGGAGAATCATCGATGAGTGACATCACGATTGCCGTCGTGCAATCACAGCCAATTCTGAACGAGCCCGATGACAACATCCGCGCCATGGCGGACCTCATCGGTGAAATCTGTACGCAGCAGCCGGTCGACCTGATCGTCTTCCCCGAATTGGCGACGACCGGGTACGAGTGCGGGGTGCGGTTTACCGATTTTGCGGAGACCGTGCCCGGCCCCACGGTGAGCCGGCTGTCGCGCGAGGCTTCGCAGTTCAACGTCCACATTGCCTTTGGTATGGTGTCCAAGGCCAAGGTCGAAAGCGTACTGTACGACACGGCCGTGCTGCTCGGACCGGATGGTGAGCTGATCGGCAGCTATCAGAAGGTGCATTTGAAGGGTGAGGAGCGGCTGGCGTTCCGCAACGGTTTTCGCTACCCCGTGTTCGAGACTGAGTTCGGTCTGCTGGGTCTGCTCGTGGGGTGGGACCTGGCTTTTCCCGAAGCCGCACGCAGCCTGGTGCTCGACGGTGCCGATCTGCTGGTATGCTGCGCCAACTGGGAAGCACCGCACCAGGACGAATGGCGGGCCTACTGTGTGGCACGCGCCTGCGAAAACTCGGTCTTTCTGGCCGCGGCCAACCGTGTCGGTGAAGAGCCGAGTTATCACTTCTTTGGCGACTCGATGGTCCTTGGCCCGCGCGGCGAGCGTTACACCGGGCTGGAGGATACCGCCAGTGGTTACGGTATCGCCCAGGTCGACCTGAACCGGGTGCGCCAGGCACGCGAAGAGTTTCAGCTGATGCAGTGCCGGCAGCCGCTGACCTACCGCAGCATCGTGCGCAAGTACTGAACCTCGCCATGCACATCATCGACTTACGCTCCGATACGATCACGCATCCCACGCCGGCCATGCGCGCTGCGATGGCGCGCGCCGAGGTGGGGGACGACGTGTTTGGTGACGACCCGACGGTCAACCGCCTGCAGGAGATGGCCGCCGCTCGTCTGGGGAAAGAGGCGGCCCTATTCGTGGCCAGCGGGACCATGGGTAACCTGGTGGCCTTGCTGACGCACTGTGCGCGCGGCGAAGAGATCATCATGGGCCACCTGGCGCATACGTTTCTCAACGAGCAGGGTGGCACGGCCGCCGTCGGCGGTATCCACCCGCGCACCGTGCCCAACCAGCCCGATGGCACGCTCGACCTGGGCGACGTTGCGGCAGCCATCCGCGGTGACGACGATCACTACCCCATCACACGTGTCATCTGCCTGGAGAACACGCAGAACCGCTGCGGCGGCACGGTGCTGGACGTCGCCTACACCCAGGCCGTGGCCGACCTGGCGCACGGCCATGGGCTGCGGCTGCACATCGACGGGGCACGTATCTTCAACGCCGCGGTGGCGCTGGGTGTCGACGTACAGGAGCTCGTTGCACCGGCCGATTCGGTCAGTTTTTGTTTGTCGAAGGGGTTGGCGGCACCGGTCGGCTCACTGGTGGTTGGCTCGCGGGCGTTCATCGCGCGTGCCCGCCGCAACCGCAAGGTCGTTGGCGGTGGTATGCGCCAGGCGGGTATCCTGGCCGCGGCCGGCATC
>JAYRNS010000669.1:0-11008 GCA_041912075.1 Anaerolineae bacterium | reverse complement strand
TGGTGTCCGGGCAGGTCGACCGTGGCCGTCACGACACCAAACACACGCGCCTGGTTCTCGGTGCTGGCACGCTCGACGTGCCATGGCTGCTCGTTACCGGCCGCAACGACGTCCCCTACCTCCAGCTCATCCGGTGAAGTGACGTCTTCGTAAAGCCGGCCGCGTTCGACCGCCATGCTCGCGCCGAGCACGAGCAGGTCCTGCTGCAGCAGCTCGCTGACACCGTCGAGACGCCGCAGCGCCTCCTCAGTGGCCAGCTTCATGTGCGCATAGGATTCACCCAACGCATCCAGGTCGTCACGAGTGGTTTGTGAAGCCGCCGTCAGTGCCGGCAGGGCGGCAAACCGCGGCCGCAGGTCCGACGGCACCTGCCACTTGCCGTCCGCCTGGCTGAGCAGCGCCAGCGGGCTGACGTGGTGATACCCGCCATGCGGGGCCAGCGCGGCATGCCCGTCGGCGCCCGCCGGCCACTCGATACCACCACCGATACCGCTGCCCGCACTGCGCGCCGTAATCAGCCAATAATCGCCGGCAACCAGGTGACCCTCCGGCTCGAAGTAAACCTGGATGCCGTTTTCCAGATCAATCCATGTCTTGCGCTTGACAGTAACAAGACCTACCCCCGTCTGGCCAGGCTTTTGATCCCAGCGACGCAGCAGCGGGTGCGCCGCCAGCAGCCGGCTGCGCACGGCATCGTCACGCAGTGGTGTGTCATCTTCCAGGATCACGCGCCCGCGCGCCCGATCGATTTCGAATACCGGCACCAACAGGCCTGGTTCCTGGTTTAGTACCGCATCGTCACTGACCAGCTCGACCCAGTCACCCCGCTGCAGCCGGCCCGGATCCAGGTCGACCCCGCTCACGGTCAGCAAGGCACGCCCGTCCACCGGCTCGATCTTGGAGATGGGAAAGGTCACCGAGCCGTTTTCGCGCGACCACTTCAAGCTAACGCCGCTGTCGCTGGCAGCGTGGATTTCGACACGGTAGAGCTGGTTTTCCAACAGGGTACCGGCCGTTTTGCAGCGCGCCCGCATCCGGCTGCGTGCTTCCGGGGCGTGTTGGGCCGCGAACTGCTGCCAGGCTTCACGCCAGCCCGGGGTTGGGTCAGTGGTTGCGTTCTCGTCTGCCACGGGCAGCAGCTTTACCTGCCAGACCGTCTGGCTGCGGGTTGCGGTGTCGGGTCCCCCCAGCGCGACCTCGCGGATGGCCGGGTCCTCCGCCGCGCTGATGTCACGCGGCCAGACGTCAAGGTAGACCAGGTACGAACCGGCCGCGGCTGCCGGCAGACTGGCAGCGGGCCACCCTGGCTGCTGCGTAAAACGGACAGGCCGTTCGTTCTCGCATAGAATCCCATCCACGTAACAGCGGCCGGCGCCAATCAGCACGTCGGGTACGGTGTCGTCGTGGCTGTCGTCAGCCCATGAGATGGCGAACCCATCCGCTGGCGCTGGAAAACCAGCCGCACCCAGCAGATTCTGCACCAGGGTGCGTTGTTGATGGGCCACGATATCTGCCTGCTCATTCCAGTCGGCATCGACCTGCACCCGTCCCTGCTGCATGCGTACGCTGGTGTAGTGTTTACTGGCATCGAATGTTGATCGTGAAAAGTCACCCTTCACAGTGAACCTCGTTATGTTTGCAGGAATAGGGCGGGATGCAGACCCAGGGGCAGATACTCGGCCAGCGTGGCGCGCAGGTTGGCTTCGGCCTGCACCGCGTGCAGCTCGTGAAATGCGCCGATTTCCGAACCGTCAGCCGCGCCGGCACGGATTTCTGGCGCACAGTGCACACTCAGCTGGGCATACGCCGGATCCCCGTAACGGGTCGAGATAAACTGCGGCGGGTCGATCCCCTGGCTGGTCGCCGCATACGGTTGGCCATCCAGCCCCAGCGAACCGGGCGGGACGTAGCTGCGCTGCACAGATTGGGCCGTCGCTGGCTGAGCAGCGTGTAGCGGGTCGACGAAAATGACGTCGTTGGCCTCCACGTCATGTGCCCACACCTGGCCAAAGATCGTCGTGTTGGCCAGACGAATCGCCGGCCCGGGCGTCGAACCGGGACCACACAGTGCAAAACGGCCGGCGGCGTCGATGATGCAGTTGCTGATCGCCAGCTGCCCCAGGTCCTCGCTGAGCACGAGCGGCCCAACAATGCAGCTGTCGAACTCGATCCGAACTGCTGCGGCCTGGCTGGCAGCCAACGCCGTCTCCATACCAGTCGCCATCAGCGTGCTGTGTCCAATACTGATCGTCACCGGACCCTGGACCACGGCGGCCGGCCCGGCATCCGCGATGCGCACCCCACCCTCGACGAGCAAACCGTTGAGCGTCAGGTGGCGGCGATGATAGGCGTCGCTGTGATCGACGGTGGACGGCAGGGGTGACAGTGGTTCAACCAGCTTGATCACCAGCCGGCCGATGGCTTCGATTGCCGGCCGCACGCCATTGTCGGCGACGATGGCCAATGAGGCACCGGGCGGCAGGGGGATCTCCAGGCTGCCGCCGTACGCACCGTTGTCCAGAAAACGAATCATCCCCTCGGGTCGTGGTTCACGCTGACAGTAGGCCAGCCACTGCTTCAGCGCATCTTGCAGCGTGGCCACCGCGGTGCCCTCGGCCACGTCGACCCGCCATGGGACATTGCCCTCGCTGCCGGGAAACCAGCGGTGATAGGGCCCCCCGCCAATGTCATCGCTGAAGCCGTCATTGTAGTGCAGCGTGATGTGGCCGGGCCGCATGGACTCGCCGGCGTTGAGGACCACGAGGCGCCCGAGTGCCGGATCGATCAGCGCCACCGGCTCAGCCTTCTGGTAGGCCTGGTACAGCTCACGGGCTGCCGCACTGCGCCAGTGGGACAGATCGACAGCCAGCACGTCGTAAGGTGGGATGGGCCGACCGCCCACCAGCACACACACGCTGCGCTCCGGCCCGTACAGTTCACTGTTGGGCGGTCGTTCACCGGGTGTACGTGTCTTGAACCGCCCACGGTAGTGGTTGAGATCGGCCGCCAGCGCCTGACGGGTGAGTGGTGCCGGTACGTGGGCCGCCGTCATGCGGCTGGTGATGTCGAGTGCCGCGCGCGGACTGGTAAACAGCTGCATATCACGCCCCAACGGATGAAACCGATAGCGCCCGTCACCGTCGACCCCACGCACCACGCTCTCCTGCGGCCGGGTGGCACCGGCGCCTGGCCGTACGGCGACGGGGCGCGCGCTGCTGTTGCGCACGGGATAACTGTGCAGCCGCCAAATGTACAGGCCGAGCTCGTCCATCTGGTAGCGTCCGCGGCGTTGGCCCGTGCGCGGCGGGTCGTCGAGCTGATCAGTTGCCCGGTTGTGCACGTCGAAGGTATGCGCCCAGCCGGCCCACGGGTCAAAAGACGAGACAAAACCGGCGGCCTGACGTACGTCCACCATGCGGCCGGCGCCGTCACGCACGTGGTTGACGTGCTGCGTCATCGCGAGACGCTGCCCAAACTCGACGGCACTCACGTACCAGCCGGTGGTGTCACGCAGGACGTGTTCGAGGGTCGACAGGGTGCCCTTGCGCCGGCGGTAGCCAACGGTGTTGGCAATCTGGCGGCGCTGCGTCGAAAAGACAAACTTGGGCTGTGCCAGGTCGCGTACGCCTACCAGATCAGCCAGATAGGGAATCACCCAGGCATCGCAGGTGTCGATAAACCAGTTGTCGTATTGTGCCTGTAGATCGGTCTCCAGGTCCTGGTATTCCTGCTCGAGCACGGCCAGCAGGGCACGCAGCGGCTCACCCTGCACCAGATCGCGCCGGCGGTAGAGGACGGGTAACAGATTGTAGAGCCGCTCGCGAACGCTGTCGTTCATGTTCGTGTCTCCAGGTCGATACCGGCCTCGTTGATGAGCAGCATTTGTGCGGGCCGCGGCTCATCGCCCACCCAGCGTGCCGGTTGGGCCGGCAAGAGGTTGTGCAGGGCGCTGCGGTCGCTTTGAACGTACAGCGCCTGCAGGTCGACGGCTCTGACACCCACGATGTTTTGCAGCACGGTCACCACCTGCGAAGCGGCTACTGGCTGCGTAAATTCGCGCTGCACAAAGGCAAACGCGCTGGTCAAGGCGGTCCCGGCCTGGGCCAGGATCGCCTCACGCCGCCCGGCGTGATCCGGTTCGAGCAGCAGCACGGCACGGACGTTGAAATAGACCGGCTCGTAGCCGTCGATCACCACCCCTGGCACGTGCGTTGCGCGGGCCGTTTCGATGGCACCCGCCAGGGACTGTACAAAATCGCTGTCGCGGTGCATCGTATTGCCCGTCGTGCCGGCAATCGTCACGTGCAGCCATGTGCTACCGCCACCCGGCAAGACCTGCGCGACCGCCTTGCCGACACCGGGAAAACGACGCACGAAGTCTTCCACATCGACCAGTGATACGATCCGCTCCAGGGCGCGGACCATCAAAGGCGCCTGGGTACGTGCCGTCTCGGTGGTCTCGGCATCATTGCCTCCCTGGGCGGGCACGGGATTGACCACAGCCTGGATGCCGGGCACCGCGGTCTGCAAGAGCTTAAGACTGTTGGCCGCCACGTTGCCCACCGTGCCGCTGCCCCGCCGGTAGGCGGCTGTCGCGCTGCCAGCGGGCAGGGCGGCACCGTGCAGCCCGTCACCAAACAGGACCCCGGTGCGGCCAGACGCGTCATGCCGGACGACGAAGACGCGGTCGTCACCGTCGTGCCCGTGCAGTGTCGGTACCTCGTGCCAGGTGACGCCGTTGACCTGAACCGCGAGGGTGGTTTCGATACCGGTTGGGCCGGCCACGTAGGTCAGCGGCGGCTGGCGCAGCGTGAATGCCCGGCGCAGCGTGTCGCCCCCGTCACCTGCCAACGGTTCGGCGGCCACTTTCTGGCCGTGGGTGGCATGCACGACGTTGCCATAGATGGTCACTGTGGCCGGGTCGTACGCGTAAATCAGCGGCGCTTGCAGGGCCAGCCTGGTCTGTGTTGGGCCATCGATGGCTGCGCGCAGCGTGACCACCTCGCTGACCACGGCATCGTCCGGCCGCGCCGGATCGAGCTGAACGACCTCATCGGGCAGGTCAACCTGGCCGGTGAACCCATCCCGGTTGCGCAGCAGCCAGCGCCGCGTGCCATCTGGCTGCACGGCTGATACCGCGACCGTCTGCAGGCTCTCCCCCGGTTGGAAGGGCTCGCGGCGCCGGCCTTCATCAGCGACGAGCCACCAGTCGGGCAGCGCGTCGCCAACCACACGCAGGCGTTTGAGCTTGCCGCTGACCACCAGCACGTGCCCCGGCTCGATACCGGGCACGACCGTGTTCAGAATCAACTGATCGCCGGTCAGGGGCTGGTCGTCGAACAGCAGCAGTGCTTCACTGCGCAGCAGGACCTGCGTCGTGCGGCGGTCCAGGGCCGCCAGACCGTCTTCCCGGTCGACCGTCACCCGGGTCACCGGCGCAGCACGATTCACGTCCAGGGTCGGCGTGGTCGTCACCGTGTCGGCCCGGTAGAGTGCCGGTGCGGGCACCGCGGTCGCTGGCAAAGAAACCAGCCAGCTGGGAACGGAGACCCCCGGCACCAGGCGGTCGAGGTCGACCTGGTGTGCAGCCAGCTGAGCCAGCGTCCAGCGGTGCTCGACCGGGTCCTCGGGTGGGTCGCCGGCCGCCACAGTCGCGGTGCCCAGCGTACTCAACGCGCGCACCGGCTGCACCGGCAGATCGGTCCCGACTTCTGTCCAGGTGGCGCCGTCGTCGGCCGACGTGAAGACCTGCCCGCCCGCCGTCCCGGCCAGCAGACCACCGGCGGTGACAGCCAGTGACCGCACGTCGCTGCCCGCGAGGCTGCCTGCCGTCTGCCAGCGGCGTGCGCCGTCACCCAGCAGCCAGCGAGCCAGGGTGTGCAGCAGCGCCGGCAGACGGCCTTTGGGTGCACCATCGTTGGAGAGGAAGACACCGCTGGCCGTGGCGGCAAACAGGTGGCCGTGCGGCCCTTCAACCAGCGCAAAGACCGCGCGTCCCAGAGTGGCCGCCGGCCGGTGTGCCAGTCGGTGCCGCAGCCAGCGCACGGCCAGCAGCAGCACGGCCAACACGACAAAGATGACCAGCGTGTCGGTCACCAGGTCATAGTGGGCCAGCAGCCATGCCCCAACGAGCGGGATTTTCTCCAGGATGGGAACGAGCAGATCCCTGGGGTCAGGAATCAGGGGGACCTGAAATGATGGCGGGAGGCGTTCCTGCAAAAACGGCATATTCTGCAGGCGGCCGAAGAGGTCGTCCAGGCCGGTGTTCAGGCGGTCGAAGACCGATTCGACCAGGCGGTGCGCCGCCTGCGTCAGGCGCAGGAGCAGGTGAGGATCACTGACGCGTGACGCCAGCAGCAGGGCGACCACCCCCAACACGGCGGCGATCAGCCAGCGTGACCAGCCCTCGGTAATGTGAAAGACACCGGCGTCGGTGCCGGCGTAGAGCTGAGCGCGCCCGGCGGGGTCTTTGACCGCCAGGGCGTGCACAGCCACCGCCGCCTGGCCCGATTTGGGGTCCGGCGGCGGTAGGTTATCGTTGGCCGGCGCCCAGCTGCGCCCGCCGTCAGCCGAACGAAACACCCCGGCCTCGGTGCCAGCGGCTAACCGCGTCGCCCGTCCCCGCGCATAGGCGGCCAGGGCACGCACGGGCACCTTGGGCAGCATAGCGGCGTCCGGTGGCGTCCACAGGCGGCTGAGACCTTTCAGGGGTGGCAAGACGGTCTCGCCAGCCAGCACGGTCCCCGGGCCGCCGGCGCTGCGCGCGGCGTACACCGTGCCCTCCGTGGCACCGGCATAGCGGGTGTCGCCGCTGCCAGCGGCAAACGCCAGGACCGGTTTGCGCACCAGACCGGCCGGCACCGGCTGCCAGGTGGCGCCCTGGTCGCTGGTCTGGTACAGGCCCTGGGCAGTGCCGGCCACCAGGTGATCGGGGCCATGGGCCGTCAGGGCATAGACCGCGGCATGTGGCAAACCGACCCCGGCGGGTGCCCACGTATTTGTACCCGGCGCGGCCAGGTAGACGCCAGCCTGCGTGTAACCCAGCAGACCAGTTTTGGCGCGCAGGGCAAAGAGGCGCGCATCCTCGATTGTTGCGGAGCTGGCTCCCGTTGGGTCTGACTGCGCCACAGTGATCCACGTCAGCTGGGTGCAGCCTTGGGCCAGATCGGGCTGCACATCCGTGACCTGAACCAGGCGGAAGGGCTGGTTCGATCCCGTCATGGGCGGGCCTTCCAAAATGAGCAAATAATCAGCCGGCTGCAGTCCACTCTGTGTGCCGGCAATGCGCGCGGTCACCGTAGTCGCGCGCAGCCGCAGCCGGCGCGGTTGGGAACCCGGAGCCAGTTTTAGCGCGTTCCAATCGGCATGGGCAACGAAGGCCTGATCGACCTCGAATGTCTGCGGCAGCTGGCCGGGCGGCGGGACACTCTGCACAGCCGCGCCGGCGGGCACCTCGACCTGCCGGTGTGGCTGATTTTTATCCACCAGCACCGTCAGGACCAGGTGCGTGCTGGCTGCGGTGCCCGGTCGCAGCTCATAGCCGAGGCTGCGCGCCAGTTCCAGCACCGAACGACGTTCGGTAGCCGTACGCAGGTAACCTTCGTTGACGATGCGTTCCTGGTAGAATGCCAGAACCTCGAGTGTCGCGGCCCAGGCCTGGACCAGGGCGATCGTCCAGTCACCGTACCCGTCGGTGTTGAGGTTGGCCAGCGGTGCGCTCTCGGCGATGCTGCCGTTGGCTGTTTGCGCAGACAGCTGGTCCAGCATCCGCAGCACTGACTCGCGCAAGCGCGTGCCGCGATAGCTGAGGCTGGACTGTCCCGGCGGGTTGTAGCGCGTCAGACGCACAGGCGTGGTGTCGGGCGGGTCGAAGTTCGTCATGGATGGGCCTCGATGACGATACGCAGGCTGCCCTGGCTGGCCTCGTCTGAGGCTGCCGGCCCGGTCTGCAGACGGGCGATTTCCAGCGGGCCGATGGCAATGGGATCGACCAGTGGTTCACCGTCGAGCCGGCCAAACTGTTCGACCTCGATACGGGCCACGCCGCTCACCGCCATGGCGGCGGCAATCAGGCGGCTGCGGTAGACCGGTTGGCCAAAGCCGAAGTTGTCTGCGCAGAAAAAACCGCACGTGCCATCCGGCTGGTGCTGGCTGCCGAGCGCCGCTTCGAGAGCCTGGCGGATGAGATTGGGTGAGCCACCGGGCTGCAGCGTCGCACGCAGCACCACATTCAGCGGTACGTAGTGTGGCGGGCGAATCTCGATCTCCTGGCCAGCCAGGCGGTGCGGCTCCACGTGGGCCAGCAGCTCACGCGCAAAAGCCGCATCCACCGGACGGTTGTCGCGGCGTTGAACGTGGATGGCCACCACCTGCCGGCTGCCGGCCCACTGCCGTGCGGCGATGGCCTGTGCCACGTCGGGGTGGCGCCCGGCTACGGTCGCGTAGTCGCCTTCGGTGACACAGCGTTCCAGGACGTGGATGGCACCAGGTGCATTGTGGCGCGCCTCTTCCAGGCGTTTGGCCGGCCGGCCACCGCTGGCTGGCAGAAGGTTGCGCACACCGGTAATACTGCCGATTGATGTCACAATATGGGCAATCGCCTCAGCGCCGACATTGCCGGCCTGCCCATTGCCCACGCGGTAAGTTGCCAGGAAACGTGCGCCCACCACCACCGGCTCCCAGCCCACCCCACGGTGGCCGAACCGCAGGTAGGCCGTGCCGTCGTTTTCCATCTCGATCGTAAAATCACGCGTGAAACGGCCGCTGCTCAACAGTTCGGGGGTGTACTGCCACGATTTGATAGGATAACCCTGCTCGTCCCCCGCCAGCCACATCGGCAGTAGGGGCCGGCCCCGCACCGGATCCAGGGTCGCGCGTTCGGGACTGAGCTCGACGAGCTCGATGGCGGGCCGCGCCTGCGCGGCTATCTGCTGCATGACGTGGGAGGCCGGTGTCTCCTCGGCCTGGGCCGAATCAAAGGGCATGGCGTGCGTCAACCCGCGCCGGCGCAGGGCAGGACGGTAACGGGCGTGCGGAGCGAGCGGCGGTAGTTCCTCGTGTTCGATGGTCAGCCCATGATCGGCCAGCACGATGTTGCCGCGCGCCACACTCACCGGGCGTGGGTTCTGGCTGTCGTACACGACGGACGTGACCAGGCGGAAGGGCAGCGCATCGGCCGGCGCCCATTCCACGGCGACGATGGGCACGGGCGAACCGGCCGGGTCACGGGCAAAGCCGGGTTTGACCTGGGTCAGACGTACGGCGTGACGGTGCTTGGGGTCGGCCCCCGTACGGCGTCCTGTGCGTGGGTCGACGATTTCTTCGAAAATGAGCACGTCACCCGCCTGCAAATGGTGTAACAACCGTCGCGACGGTTCTCCCGGCTCGAACTCATCACGCAGGCGGGCCGTCGTGGCCCCGACGGGCAGCTCGGCGGGATCGCTGTGGAATGCTATTTCGTTGTGTTCGGCACACAACAGGATGTCGTGCAGGGTCTCGAACACCACCGGACCGCGGGCCAGCGCGTTGACGTACTCACCGGACAGGGGACGCACGACGGTTGGCAGACGCTCCTGCGGCAGGTGGGTCAAAAGCTGGGTGCCGCGCGGCAGCAGCACGCGATCGCCATCCGTCGTCACCTGCACCCAGACGCGGGCGTTGCACCCTTCGTGCAGCCGGTAGTCGAGCAGACGCACGTGGCGCTGGATCGAGCGGCGCAGACGGGCGGTACCCAGGTAGGCTTCGGTGGCCACGGCGTCCTGGTAATAGCTCAGGTAGTCGGCGGCATAGGCCAGGACTTCGACCATGGCATTGCCCAGGTCTGCCGGGTGCAGCTCGGTCCAATCGGGTACCAGGATACCCAGCTGGTGCAGCATCAGCTGGCGGAAGCTGGCGTAGTCCTTGGCCAGGTAATCGATTTCGAGATGGTTGTCGACTGGTTCGGTCATTGATTGTGTCTCGTCTGGTGTGGCCTGGCGTTCAAACGCCAGGCTACGATGAGAACGCCGCGACGTGCCTTTGGTTGTTGCGCAGCACCGTGTAGCGCACCACCACCTGCAGCGCAGACTCTTCCGTGCGCACCTCAATATCCTCGACATCGATGATGTCGCCCAGCCACTGCTGCAGGGCGCCCTGCACCAGGAAATGCGCGGCGGCCAGGGTCTCGGCACTTTCGTGCGCAAACACGAACTGCATCAAACCGCTGCCAAAATCGGGCCGGTTCACACGCTCGCCCGGTGTGGTGAACAACACCTGCTCGATCATCGCCCGGATGTGGTGGTTCACATCGTCATCACTCGCCGTCCGCCCCGATCCCTCGATCCGATACGGATAAGAAACCTGCATCATCCCTCCAATCCAACCTCCAACCTCCAACCTCCAACCTCCAACCTCCAACCTCCAACCTCTACATTCCCTTCACCCGCATCTGCGTCATCGCCACCATCAACGGCGTCCCCGTCGGCGTGCAGATCGCCTGGCTGTCCTGCAGCAGCACCGGCATACCGTTGGCGGTGACGCGCACCGCACCCATGACCCACGTCGCCGTGACACACGGGCCGTTGGCCACCGGCGGCGGCGGGAAGGCACAGCCGGCGATGACGTACGGCCCAGGCTGCATGACGATGGGCTGCCCCATGACCTTGACGCGCGGGTTGGGCACGGTGGGCTGCGCCATGCCGCCGTGTGCACACTGGACGATGGCCCCGACGTGCAATAGATAACCAGGCATGGTTACATGACCTCCAACGCACCGTTGTTGACCGACACCGTGGCCGGCGATAAGGCGATGCTCGAGGCGCCATTCTTGAGATCGATGTTGGCCGTGGCGATTTCGATCGATGCTGCGCCATTTTTGCTGGTGATGCTGTCAGAAATCGTGACACTGGCCGCGGCCTTTTTGGCCGTGATGTCATCGGCGACCTCGATCGTGCACGGGGTCTTCTTGAGTTCGATCTTATCCTTGGCCACGGTTGCCGTGACCTGGTCGGCGGTCAGGACGATACCGTCT
>JAYRNS010000668.1:0-2248 GCA_041912075.1 Anaerolineae bacterium | reverse complement strand
CTGGTGCTGGCGATCCTGCTGGAGTTCATCGTGCACCACCCATCGGCGTCGTGGGTGCAGTGTTTTGCCACCGCCGTGACCCAAGGCGCGTTGGGCGGCGGCCGGCTGGAATACCGCGAAGGTCTGCCGCTCATCGTGATGGCGCTCGATGCCCGGCAGCGCAACGATCGGACCGCGGTGGACACATTCCGCGACCACGTACTCGATCTGGCCCAACGCCTGCAGGCCGATACCGACATCCCGGATGATCTACCGGTTTCTCTGCGCAGCAGCCGCGGCGATACGATTGGCGCCTACAAGCGAACCCTGGCCGTACTCGCGCTGGTGTATCATCGCCTGTTCGATGACCCTGCGCAAGCGCGCACGCTGCGCCGCCGCGCGCAGCGTGTACCCTACGGTTACGCAATGTATGGCACCTCCGCCTACTTCAACCTGGCCGAAGCCAACTACATCTGCGATCCATCCGATCAGCGCGGCCTGAGCGCGGCCCTGAGCGCGGCCCGGCGCGCAGCCCACAACGTGCAGGACCCGACACTGTGCGCGCGCATGACGGCGCGTTGGAACGCATTGTCCGGTCGATGGTGGTCGGCCGGTCCGGGGTTACTGCCGGGAGGGCTGCAAGCCACGGCACAGCGCTTGCAGACCCAGGGTGCCGAAGACCAGGTTGGTCCTGAATTTGCCGCCTACCACTGCATCGGCCAGACCTACCACCGCCGGTTGGAACGCGGTCGTATGTTCCTTCCGTGGAACATGCGGGCTGCGGACACACTGGCTGCCCTGGAATTTGTCTATCACCGGCCGCTGGAGGAGCTGCAGGACCTCAATGCCGCTCAACACTGGACACCAACGACCGTCCTCGATCCCGGTACGGCAGTGGCTGTTCCCGATCCCGGCATGACCGCGCTGGTCGCCATGCGCCTGGCGGCCGAAGCATTGGTAACGATGATGGCCACATCTGCCGCCTGTACTCGCCTGATCTGCTCGCTCGTGCCGGTGACGGTTGATTTCCCTACCGCGCTGGACACCCTCCTGGGCTATTTGCTCCTGGCCGATCCGCCGTCCGACCCGGGCATCATCGATGAGCTGCGCTCGATCGTACCCTCACCGCAGGCACCTGACCGCCTCGCTTTGCAGCGGCCACCAGGTGCGCCGGGTTGATTACACACCCAACGCCAGTTTGTCGACTGACCTGCGAATGACCTCCACGCACCCCGCCAGATCCTGCCAGATGCGCTGCTCGGGCAGCCACATGGTCTGCCAGCCGGCCACGGCCAGGTCGTACACCCATTCCACCGGCTCGCGTACCCGAACAGAATGCACGCTCTGATCGCTCGGGCACATCACTGCCAGACGCCCCCGCGGTTTGACAAAGCCAAAATCGATCAATGGCCGTGCTGGAGCGTCGGCCAGCAGCCACGGTTCTTCAGACTCCGCGTCGCCCCAGGGCAGCTGCCGTTCGGCGTCGAGACCGGCTTCTAAGAGGGCGTGCCAGAGCCGGTCCTGGTGTTGGCCCTTGTCCCACAGGTCGTTGATTTCACCTGCGGCCAGCAGACGCGCCAGGGTCGTTGGGATAAAGGTGATGCGCCGCAGACGCCGGCTGGGTATTGGCTGTGGCAGCCGCCACAGGGGGCCGATGTCAACCCGAAAGTAACGCGCCTGCGCCCGGGGATGATCGTGGTCGCCGGGCAGCAGCTCGGCGCGCGTCATGATGCGCACGGCGCGCACGGCCGCCAGGGTGCTGACCTGCCACTTTTCGCCGGCAGGAAACGCCCCCGTCTGGTAGAACGCCAGGTAGTCGGCACCCAGTTGTGCCGGCGCGCGCGCCACCGGTACACGATACCAGCCCAACTGGTCGGCCGTGACCAGGTCGGCGGGCGATGGCAGAACGGCCACCAGGACACGTTGTTTGCCCGGGTTGGGCAGTTGGGCCGGGTCAAGGGGTGTGATCATCTGTTTGTCTCCTATGTGGCCAGACCGCCTGGTGCACGACCGCCTGGTGCTCAAGCACCAGGCTCAGAGCGGAAGGCCGCTGAAGCGGGCTGGGCTCTTGTATTCAGGCGACAGTTGCCGTCAGATCGGGCGCGTACTGCCGCAGATCGGCCCGCAGACGGAGCAGGGCCAGGTCACGGGCTCGTGCCTCCAGCATGATGTCGAAGTCGGGCAGGCCGGGGGGGCGGACGCCCCCCCCCCCCCACATAAAAAAAAAATTGTTTTAAAAAAAAGGGGGGGGGGTTCACCGCCGCCGGGG
>JAYRNS010000667.1:0-4634 GCA_041912075.1 Anaerolineae bacterium | reverse complement strand
TAACAGCTGGACGATCTGAGCTGGTTCGACGCGCATCACCGCTTCTTCACGCGTGATGATGCCTTCGCTGACCAGGTCGACCGCGATCTTCACAGCGGCAGCAGCGGTCCGTTTGCCGGCGCGGGTCTGCAGCATCCAGAGCTTACCGCGCTCGATCGTGAATTCCATGTCCTGCACGTCACGGTAGTGCCGTTCGAGCATGTCGCAGATTTGGGCAAACTCGTCATACGACTTGGGCATTTCCTTTGCCAGATCGTCGATCGGATGCGGCGTGCGGATACCGGCCACCACGTCTTCACCCTGCGCGTTGATCAGGTACTCACCGTAAACGTGGTCTTCGCCGGTAGCGGGGTTGCGCGTAAACGCGACGCCGGTAGCCGAGTCTTCGCCCATGTTGCCAAACACCATGGTGCAGATGTTGACCGCTGTGCCCCAATCGTGCGGGATCTTGTTGAAATTGCGGTATTCGACCGCCGGACGGCCGAACCACGAATGGAAGACGGCTGCGATCGCCTCCTGCATCTGGAGGTGGGGATCGTCGGGGAAGTCCACCCCCAGGGCATCGTGGTAGATCTTCTTGAACGCGGCCACGACTTCCTTGAGCTGCTCGGTCGTCAAATCGGCATCGGTCTTGGCACCGTATTTGGCACGAATTGCCTCCAGGGCGTGTTCGAAGTTGTGGCGATCCACGCCTTTCACGGTATTGCCAAACATCTGGATCAAACGGCGGTACGAGTCCCAGGCAAAACGCTCGTTGCCCGTCAGACGCACCATACCATCCAGCGTGGCCTGGTTCAGACCAATATTGAGCACGGTATCCATCATGCCCGGCATTGACACCCGTGCACCCGACCGGCAGGAAACCAGCAGAGGGTTCGCGGGATCACCGTACTTCTTGCCGGTCTGCTCCTCGACCACCTTCAACGCTACCAGACACTGGTCCCACATCCCTTCAGGGAACTGCTGTCCGCCGTCAAAATACGCATTGCAGGCTTCCGTTGTCACGGTAAAGCCAGGGGGCACCGGCAAACCGGCGTTGGTCATTTCGGCCAAACCGGCGCCTTTGCCCCCCAGCAAATTGCGCATGTCCTTGTTACCTTCGTCAAAAAGGTAAACCCATTTCTTCGTCATGCCAAAGCTCCTTCAAACGTGAATCGATGAATCATACAGGCGATCAGCGCCATGGTTTGCCCCATCTTCGCTGCGCATTGATTGACTTAATGCATGGTCCGACACATGCTTGTCCAAAGCAAAATTATAGGCCGAAGGTGCGGAATATGCAAGTCACCACTTGCGACGCACCCCAGGCTTGAGCCGCACCCTCCCCTTATCCTGGTTGGCAAGTGCTCGAATCTGGACTATACTTCAAGCAGAACTGATCGCTGTGGATTTCCTAACCAACCATTCGACAAAGAAAGCGCGACCCATGATGCAACCACAATTCGATGTCGTCATCACTGCCGGGTACCAACCCGGTAAGGCCGATTTGTTGGCCGAAGCGACCGGTGCGCCGCGCAAAGCGCTGGTACCGATTGCCGGCAAACCGATGATCTGGCATGTGGCACAAGCTCTACGACAATCACACCAGGTGCGTGATATCGTTGTCGTCGGCATCGACGCCGATGAGGGTGTGGACCTCGGCACCCCAGTGACTTTCGAGCCCAACCATGCCGGGATGTTGGACAACGTCTATGCCGGTTTGAATGCCGTGCGCCAGATCCACCCCGACGCGGCGATGGTCATGATCAGCTCGGCCGACATCCCCTTGTTGTCGCCCGCCGTCGTCGACTGGTTCATCGATTCCTGCCGGCAGACCGAACACGACGTCTACTATGCGATCATCGAAAAATCTGTCATGGAAGCGGCGTTCCCCGAGTCCAAGCGCAGTTATGTCCCGTTTCGTGAAGGTTACTTTTGTGGCGGCGACCTGTTCATGGTACGGTTGTCCGTGGCCAACCAGAACGAGGCGTTGGTGCGTGAAGCCATGGACCGCCGCAAGAGCGCCTTCCGCCAGGCGCAGCTGCTTGGTTTTGGCACCCTGCTAAAGTTTGTCTTCCGCCGCATGACGATACCCGACGCCGAAAAGGTTGCCAGCCGTGTCTTTGGCGCACGCGGGCGCGCGGTGATTTCGCCATTCGCCACCATTGGCATGGACGTCGACAAACCGTTCCAGTACGATTTGGTCAAACAAATCATGGAACAAACACCAGCACGACCGACGTGAGCAAACAAACCGGTCCGGCAGACACGACACGCACGCTGCGCCAGGTGTTGGGCCAAAGCGACCGCTATCTCAGTGCACGCCTGCAGCTGGCTAACCAACAGGGTGCTGCCTACCGGCTGGCCTGGCTGGGCGCCCACCTGGGTGACGGCTACGTGTGGGTCGTCGTGGCGGTGGTGGCACTGTGGCTCGGTGACGCCGCGCTGCGCCGTGGGCTGTGGGGATGGATCATCAGCATGGCTGTGGCGGCCGCCATCACGACGTTCACCAAGTTTGTGCTGCAGCGCCGGCGACCGCACGACCAGATGGGCTTCTATTCGGTCAGGTACGACCAGCACAGCTTCCCCTCCGGTCACGCCACACGCATGGGCACGATCGCCACGTGGGGTCCGCTGCTGTTGCCAGGATGGGGTTGGCTCCTGGTAGGACTGGCGGTCTGGACCGCGTGGAGCCGGGTTGCCCTACGCGTTCACTTCCTGGCCGACGTCGTCATTGGGCTGCTCATCGGCTGTCTGGTGTCGTTGCTCGTCTGGCGTGTGATGTCGTGAACACAGGCCAGGCAACGTTCCACGGTGCAGCTTGGCGATCTTGGCGTCAGCTCCCCTATTTCCTCTGGAAAAACCAGTAGTTTTTCCAGAGGAAATACCCTGGGAAACAGATTTTTATGGCTTGTCCGCCTCGTGAAGCCTCTGGACTTCCTCCTCACGCAGCACCCGGCGCAGGAATTTGCCTACCATGGTCTTGGGCAGCTCGCTGCGAAACTCCACCGACGTTGGCACCTTGTACGCAGCCAGGTTTTGCCGGCAGAAGCTGATGATTTCTTCGGCGGTGGCGGCTTCACCCGGCTTGAGCACCACGTAGGCTTTGACAGTTTCGCCGCGTTTGGGGTCGGGGATGCCGGCAACCACCGCTTCCAGCACCTTGGGGTGCATGAACAACACCTCTTCGACTTCGCGTGGCACGATGTTGTAGCCACTGGCGATGATCAGGTCCTTCTTGCGGTCGACGATGAAGAAATAACCGTCTTCGTCCATACGGGCAATGTCGCCGGTATACAACCATCCCTCGGCATCGCGTGTTTTGGCGGTTTCTTCGGGCTGTTTGTAATAACCGGCCATGACCTGCGGACCACGCAGGGCGAGCTCACCCGCTTCACCCACCGGTAGGTCGTGCACCGCTCCGTTGGCGTCGGGTTCGAGCGAAACAATCCGCGCTTCCACGTCCGGCAGCGGAATGCCGATACTGCCCGATTTGCGCAGCCCATAAACCGGGTTGCAGTGTGTGACCGGTGCAGCCTCGGTCAGACCATACCCCTCGACCAGGCGTCCCCCTGTGATTTCACCAAACTTCTCCTGGACCTCCATGGGCAGCGGTGCGGCGCCCGAGATGCAGGCCTTGACGCTGTGCAGGTTGTATTTCTGGACATCGGGATGGTTGATGATGCCGATATACATGGCCGGCACACCAGGAAACACCGTCCCCTTTTCGCGCTGGATGACATCCATGACGTGGTTGAGGTGCCGCGGGTCGGGTACGACCACCAGCTTGCCGCCGGCGTAAACTGACAGGCACATCGACACCGTCATGCCGTAGACGTGGAAAAAGGGTATGGCTCCGATCATGACCTCGCGGCCAAACGCCAGGTTGGGCAGCCAATGGCTGATCTGGATGACATTGGCCACCATGTTGTGATGGGTCAGCATGGCAGCCTTCGGCACACCGGTGGTACCGCCGGTGTACTGAAACAACGCCGGGTCATGCTGCCCAACTTCGACCAGAGGCAGGTGGCGCGGGTGCGCCAGGAGCTGTTTGAACCCGTAGACACCGCGCGCATAGGGGATGTCGACCTTCGTGCCGCTCTTGGTCAACTGCCGGTCAACCAATACTTTGAAGGGCAGACCCACCAGGTCACTCACATCGGTCACGATGACATGTTTGACGGGGGTCGCGTGCTGGATCTCCTTCAACCGCTGGTAGAATGGGCTCAGCAGAACAATCGTTTCCGCACCCGAGTCAGCGAGCTGGTGTTTGATCTCGCGTCCGGTGTATTGGGGGTTGTTGTTCACCACGATCGCGCCCAGTTTCATCGCCCCGTAGAACGCAATCACGAACTGCGGCAGGTTGGGCAACCAGACCGCCACCCGGTCACCTTTGCGGACACCCAGGTCGTGCAGCGCCGAGGCGAAACGGCCGGTCGCATCGTCCAACTGCTGGTAGGACAACGCAGCGCCGATCGTCATGCCTGCCGGGAGATAGCGCAGCACCATTTTGATTGCGGTGTGGTTTCCATATTTTGTGGCCGCATCGATCAACATCCGGTGAAGCGGATACGATGGGTAGTCCACGGTCTGCGGGACACTCGCTTCGTAATGGGCCAACCACGGTTTGTCCAGGTATTCCATCTCGATCTCCC
>JAYRNS010000666.1:0-2007 GCA_041912075.1 Anaerolineae bacterium | reverse complement strand
TCGGTCGAGAATGTGCCTGCCGGCAGCGACCCCGATCTGCAGGAGGCCCTGTCCTGGTTTGGGCAACAACCATGAAAATCAACAGACAGTATCTCGCCTTGGGTCTGGCCGGCTGCCTGGTCGCCGGCATGATGACGATCTCTTTCCTGGCTGGTACGGGCGTCGGTCTCGGCCTGGGCCGTTGGACTGCACCAGCCGTCGTCGCGGCGCCGGGTGCCTGGACCAACCGTGATGCGGCGGCACAGCCTGCAGCCCCATCGGCCACTTCCGCTGCCGTCCAGGTCATGCCGGTACCATCCACCAATGTGCAGGACATAGTTTCTCCTTCAGAAAAACCAGATCTGGACCTCTTCTGGGAAGTGATGGGTCATCTGCAGACTGACTATTACGGGGACGTACCCGATGGAAAAGACCTGGAATACGCCGCCATCCGCGGCGTCGTGAACTCATTGGGGGATGACTTTACGTCATTTCTGACACCCGCCGAAGCCCAGACCTTCGATGAGATGATAGACGGCAGCTTCGAAGGCATCGGTGCGCAGGTCGACAAAGATGAAGGCACCGGTGGTGTACGCATTGTCGATGTGTACGATGGCCAGCCGGCCGCCAGGGCTGGCATCCGCCGCAACGACGTCATCCTGAAAGTCGACGGCCAGGACATCACCACCCTTGCACTCAACGAGATCATTGCGCGCATTCGCGGGCCGCGCGGTACCCAGGTCACCCTTACCTTGCTGCGACCACCGGCAGCCGAACCCATCGAGGTGGTGGTGAGGCGTGAACGCATCGAGCTGCCGCTTGTGTCCAGCAAGCGCCTGGCCGACAACATTGTTTATGTAAAGTTGGATGAGTTCAGCGCACCCGCAGCCGGCAAGATGGAAGAGACGCTGCGAACACTGCTGCGTAACCGGCCCAAAGGGTTGATCCTCGATCTACGGGGTAATCCAGGTGGCCTGCTCGACGTGGCGGTCCAGATTGGCAGCCAGTTCGTTGGCGAAGGCGACATTCTGTTGGAGCGGTATCAGGACGGCAGCGAACGACACTACCCCGCCGAGTCTGGCGGTTTGGCGACGGCGATCCCCCTGGTCGTGCTGGTCGACGAAGGCAGCGCCAGTGCCAGCGAGATCGTGGCCGGTGCCATCCAGGACGCCGGTCGTGGTCCTCTGCTCGGCACCCAGACCTTTGGCAAGGGTTCGGTCCAGCTCCCCATCACACTGAGCGACGGCTCGATGCTGCGTGTCACCCGCGCGCGCTGGTTCACCCCCAAGGGACGTGCCATCCATGGCACCGGGTTGACACCCAACATCGTCGTCGAGCGCAGCGATGCCGACCGCAGCGCCGGGCGCGATCCGCAGCTGGACCGCGCTGTCCAGTATCTGCGCTGCCTCGACCCTGCGGCCAAATGTCCGGGACCGAGCGAACAATAGTAGGGACGAGCGATACCGATGGTTAGAAAAGGCGACAGCACCGGTAAGACCCTGGCGTCCAACCGCAAGGCTTACCACGATTACATTATCGAAGAGACTTTCGAAGCGGGTATTGCCTTGACCGGGACCGAAATCAAGGCCATTCGCGCCGGCCGCGCCAACCTCAAGGATGGTTACGCGACGATTCGTGACGGCGAGGTGTGGCTGCTCAATGTGCATGTCTCGCCCTGGGAAGGCGGCAACCGTGAGAACCACGATCCCCTGCGTGCGCGGCGTCTGCTCCTGCACCGGCGCGAAATCAACCGCCTGGCGCAGCGTATCGCCGAAAAGGGCTGGACGCTGGTGCCCCTGCGGATCTACCTCAAAAACAACCGCGCCAAGGTCGAACTCGGTCTGGCACGCGGCAAAAAACAGTATGATAAGCGCGAAGCCATCGCCCAGCGCGACAGCGATCGCGAACTGCGGCGGGCTGTCAAGGAGTACGGAGTAGGGAGTAGGGAGTAGGAACGGGTCGCCTACTCCCTACTCCCTACTCCCTACTCCGGACAAGCCGGAACCAAAAAGTTCAACGCAAAGACGC
>JAYRNS010000665.1:0-7127 GCA_041912075.1 Anaerolineae bacterium | reverse complement strand
GTTGCGGGTAGGAACGATCACGCTGATCGTAAAGCGCGTGCCGTCAGGGCCGGTCCGTGCAATCTCGGTTGGGCGGCTGGGGTTCGTGACCCAGGCCGGTTGGTGAATGGTCATTCGGATAGACCCGCGGTGATTCGTTTTGGCTTTGGCGTACTGCAGCAAGCATGTGCGATTATAATGGAAGCAGTGTATGGCGTCAACAATCCGGCCCTCATCATGGTAGAGCTTACCAAAGTGTAAGCCGGGAAGCCCAAAAAGCCATTGACAACCATCTGTAGGTGGTGACAGACTGGAATCGTATACTGTAGCTATTTGTATCTGCTTTTGGTGACCTGTGGCAATTTTGTGAAGCGCCAGCGCTTTAATGCGACACGCATCATCAACCCGTGGTGTGTCGTTGGCAGGCCATGCTTGTGCCAACCCAGGTCAGGTGTAGATGAGGTCTCAGTTTCGAGTGTTTTCGCTGCGCACCGCCCCCGGCAGCGTATGGCTATCCAGCGTTGTCAAGGTGCTGGCACTTGCCCCGGCCGCTGCCCCGAGCAAGCCTCAGCCTCTGCGAGTCCACGATACGGTGGTGTGACGCTTATGCACCACCGCTGCCCGTCACCATGGTGACGGAAGCAGTTTCCGGTAGAACTGGCCAACTGCGAGATTGGCGGTCGTTCGTTTGGATTGTGTGACCATGTCCACTTGCGATGGACATGGCCCGCATGTCATGCGGGACGCGGCCTACCCGGACCAGGGTGTGTCGTTCGTCCACGGGTCATGCCACAATGCGAGGAACTGCCGGATTCCCTCTTCGCGATGATGTGTTCTCGAGAACGACATAGATCGAGAATGTGTCGTCGTGCATTGCTGCGGGTGCCCTCACTGTCAAATCACTGCAAATCTACCGCCCGGTGGTCTTCCTTGAGGTGTTTGTGTTTTCAAGGAGGAACCTTCTATGTCTGCGTTGCACATGGAGAGTCAGTTGCGCCCGGGCACACTCACCTGGAGCGCGTTCATTGTAGTTTTTCTCCTGCTGATCAACCTTGGAACCTGGCGGGTGCATGAGATGGCACCGACCGGTGAGACCGGCTGGATCTGTTCGTTTCCAGCGACCGCCGATGCGCACGGCTGCTACCACCAGGAGACGTTTGCGCGTGGCGCGAACTATCCCGACAACAACTTCGGCAACTACAAAAACGCTACCAAGTCGGGCTTCAAGTTCCATGACCTCAATGCCAATGGGACCTGGCAGCAGCCCGCTGAACCTGGGCTGAACGACTGGGTGATTCGCGCTTACACGGATGCGGATGGCCAGGGTGACATCGACCCGGGTGAGACCTACGTATCGCAAACCACGGCCGGGGGCGGTGCATGCACGTTCAGCCTCAAACCAGGCAAATACGTGATGTGTGAGGAGCTCCAGAATAGCTGGACCCGGTCCGCACCCACGACCGGCGCCGACTGTTCGGTGGTGACGGGTCTCGGCCCTAAGGGGTACGCCCTCACCCTGACATCAGGCCAAATCGACAGCGACAATAACTTTGGCAACTACTACTTGCATCCACAGATCGACGTCACCAAGACCGGACCCGTCTTCGAACGATGCGCCGGTGTTGAACCTCAACAGCATTGTAGACGACAAGATCGGCAATCTGATGACCGTTGCCACGGCAGCCGGTTGTGACGTTCTGACGTATAACGAGACCTGCACCTTCAACGTTGTCTGGACGATACCTGCCGGTGCAACTGATCCATACGTCAACGTGGTTGAGGCGGCCTATCAGGTAGACGGTTTCCCGAATACCTATACGCACGCCGCCAGCCATTCGGTCAACCTGTTTGCACCGTGCATCAAACTTACCAAGACGGGCGATGAGCTGAGCAAGATCGGCGACCCCATTACGTACGATATCACCCTTGAGAACTGCAGCACGCCAAATACCCCGGCGCTCACCTGCATGATCACCGATCCCTTGTTCCCAGCCGGATTCACCGTACCGTCGGCATGCAGCGCCGGCAACTGCTCATTCAGCTTCGACTACACGCCGGTAGCGGCCGATCATGACCCGCTGGTCAACACGGCGTCGGTAGCCTGTACGATCGCAGGCTTCCCCAACACCGTGGCCGATGAGGCGTCGGCGACGACCAACCTCTTCCAGCCGAGTGTGGATCTGGAGAAGGCATGCGACCTGCTGTCGAAGGTGGGCGACCCGATTGCCTGCGAGGTGACGATCCACAACACCTCGTCGGCCGACTCACCGGACCTGATCCTGGACAGCTTTGTGGACAGCAAGATGCCGGGTAGCGAGCCGCCGGCGGCGAGCAGCCCATTGGCACCGGGCGCCAGCTGCACGTTCAGCTACAACTACACCGTTCGGACGAGTGATCCTGATCCACTGGTGAATACGGCCACGGCGCGCTATCACCCGTTCGGCTTCACCAACGACATCCGAGACAGCGACTCGTTCAGCATCGACCTGCTCCATCCCAACTACACGTTGAGCAAGACCTGCGCCGAGGAGCCGATCTTCGTCGGCAGCATTGCTCTGTTCAACGTAACGTTGCGCAACACAGGGGACGTCGAGCTGATCGTGACCCTGGATGAGGACGTGACTGGCACCGGTGGTGTGGTCATCCCGGCCGGCACCCCGATCAGCCTGCCGGTCAATACCACCCGTACGTACCAGGCCGGGGTACCCAACGCACCTTACCCGTTGGTCAACAACACCGTCCACGCCGTGGCCACTCTGCCGGCCTGGACCGGTCTACCCAACCAACTGGCCAAGATGGCCTCGGATAGCTGCACGACATCCTACTGGGCCTTCACCCCCGGCTTCTGGAAGACCCACGGTCCAACAGCCTCCAGCGGCCACATTGCCTGGGGTGCACCGGGTGACCCGAATTACACCAGCTACTATACCACGGACCTGCTGGGTGACGTGTTCAACCCGGCGTACCTGACCGAAAAACCGCGCGGCTCCAACACGTCGTTTGCCGATCAGACGCTGATGCAAGCCCTGAGCTTCAAGGGTGGTTCAGGTTTGATTGGCGCTAAGGAAGTCCTGCTGCGTGCTGGAGTGGCGGCACTGCTCAATGCCTCGTTCCACGAGACATTCGACTACCCGCCGGTGCACCCAAAGGCGGTTGCGGTCTTCGATCCGGTTCTTGGGCGCAACGTGCTGATGTCGTGTGACCCAGCCGACCCGGTGGCGTGTCCTAGCCCAATGGTCTACTACCCGTACACCTCACAGGGTGTGATCGATGCGGTCAACGCGGCCCTGGCGACCGGTAACCGTACCACGATTCTCGCCCTGGCTTATGAACTGGACGGGTACAACAACGGCATCCACTACATCGACTGGAACTGGCCACCACCACATCGTGGTATGCTGAAACTCAATGACCTGAGGGATGTGCCCTCTGGCCGGCGTAACTGATCGAGTTACGCCCGATCAACCTTTTGGCACGGGCCAGGTCGCTGGCGAATAGCCTGGTCCGTGCCACATCGCTGGGGCGATGGGTGACATGCCCATCGCCCCTGTTGGTATATATGGTCGAATGATCGTGTTCATCAAAGGAAACCTGCCGATGCACGCAATCGTACGCTCACCAGCCACGGCGGCGGCCGTTCTGGCATTGCTGTTGCTGATCGGTACCGCCACTGTTGCGGCCGTTGACCTGGCCGTGCAGGAAGCCAGCCTGACCCCGAGCGGCCAGGCCTACGAGATCAACCGAGGCCCCACCGGCACCCTCTACGTCAGCGATAGCCAGGCCGGCGAAATCTGGCGTATCGATCCAACAACCGGTGGCTACACGGTTTACCAGGGCATCACTCCCCAGGACGCCAAACCTGACGCCGACGGCAACATCTGGTGGACCGACGGTGCTGAAATCTTTGGCCGCATCAACGTCCAGGCCGGCACCAAAACGACCTGGGCGGCCGACCGGCTCATGCGCTTCAACGTGAGAAGTTATGCCCTGGACACCTGGCAGCTGACCGGCAACCATAACCCCGTCGGCATGGCTGTGGACAGCAGTCACAACCTGTGGTGGGCCGATGCGCCGGCCGGGCTGCGGGCGCGGCGTACTGAACCGGGCCGAACCATGCCAGCCGTGCCGACCACTATCGGCTCACTCAACCGTCTGGCACCATCGGCCAACCAGCTAACCACCTATGCCTTGCCCGCTGGCAGCAACCCCCAATGGGTGACCCTTGCCGGCAGCGCCGTCTGGTATAGCGAAAACGACCCTGGCACCATAGGTGCGCTCGATCCTGCCCTCGCGCATGGGACACAAACCTTAGTGACGCTCAGCAACCAAATGCTGAGCCCGTCCTGCGTCAATGTCAACGCCAGTTCACCGAGCAGCGTCAGCACGCGCACCGGCACGTTATCATTTGCCCAAGGCGCCTGGTCACCGCTGCTCAACGGTAACGGTTGGACCATCTTCCAGGCACCGGCCGGCGCTTCACCGTTTGGTCTTGCCAACCACGCCGGTACGATCTGGATCACCGACCGCGGCCGCCAGATGCTCATCAAAACCACCCCTGGCGTCTGTTACCCCTTCGACGTGCAGCCCAACACCAATCACGCCAACCCTGTAGCCTGCGACGGTGATGTCGACATCGCCGATGTGGAAACAGTGGCTGCCTGCTTTGCACAGCCAATCAGTGCGATCTGTCCGGCAGCCCTTGACTTCAACAACTCAGGAATGATCGACGTGGCGGATATCACATTGGTGGCGCAGGCGTGGGGGTGGGGTTCATGGGTTGGGGGATAGGGATTGGAGGTTAGAGATTGGGGTTGGCAGATGAAGGATGGGCCAGGTGATGGAAGCCAGGTGATGGAAGCCAGGTGATGAAAACAAGGTGGTGGAGGGTAGAGGCCAGGAGATGAGGTGGGGGTTTGAGGTTCGCGGGCTGGTGGTTTTTGTGACGTTGGTGACTCTCTGTCTGGCTGCAAGGCCGAGTGCTGTGGCGTGTCGTGACGACGTTGGACCGCGCAGCCCATCGCATGATGCGGCGCAGGTGGGACAATGGGCAGCTTTGGTCGAGAACCGGGGGCAGTTTGCGCGAGACGTGCGGTTTGTGCTCCCCTTGGCGAACGGCCGGTTGTGGCTGACGGACGACGCACTGTGGCTGAGTGTGCTGGAGACACCGCAGGAGAGCGAAAGCTGGCCGTCAGATGGGACGATTGATGGTGCTGCGCTGCGGCTGGACTTTGTTGGCGCCAACACGACAGCGCGGCTGGAGCCGTTTGCGGCAGAGGGAGGACGGGTATCGTATCTGCTGGGGGAGGATCGCGCCGGCTGGACGGTGGGTGCCGGGCGCTGGGCTGGGGTGCGGTATCGTGAGTTGTATCCAGGGATCGATCTCGTGATCGAACCGGGAACCGCGCCAGACCAGCTGATACCGTGGCGGTTCGAGGCACAGCCAGGAGCGGACCTCGAGACGGTGCGGCTGCAGATAGCGGGAGCACAGCACCTGTCGGTGTGTGGGGACAGCCTGAACCTGATGACGGCGGCGGGGACAGTGCGACTGGTACTGCCGGCGGTGGATGGCAGCGAGCTCGCGTGGCCGGGTGATGGGACGCGTGTGGTCAAAGAGTCTGGCCCATTCATAGAAGTGATGGCACCCTATGTCCGCCGCGAAGGTGCCGGGACGACTGCGGCCAGCACAGCACCAGCAAGCGGAGCGGAGGACCTGGTTTACAGCACCTACCTGGGTGGCACCAACTGGGACATGGCCAATGCGATTGCCGTGGACACTAGCAGCAGCACCACTTACGTGCGGCGGTTGGGCGGGAATGGCGACGACTACGGGTTTGGCATTGCCGTGCAGGGTAGTGAGGCCTACGTCACGGGGCAGACATTATCGGGGACATTCCAGGGTGTCGCCACCATTGGCGGCGGTGATGTCTTCGTTGTCAAAGTAACCAGCGGTGGTGGGGTCGGTTACGTGCGCGTGGTGGGTGGCAGCGGAGAAGACAAGGGACAGGCGATTGCGGTCGATGGGAGTGGCGGCGCGCACGTGGTGGGAGCGACAGCATCGACGATCTTCCCGGTGACAGCCGGAGGTGGCTTCAAAGGCGGGTCGTGGGACGCGGTGGTCTTGTGCCTGGGAACGAGCGGCAGTGTGGCGTTTGCGTCGTATCTGGGGGGAAGCGGCTGGGACGAGGGGCGCGGGATTGTGATCGAGGGGCCGGGTTTGGTGAGCGTCACGGGGCTGACGAGTTCGACGAACTTTCCGGTGACGGCCGATGCGTACGACTCGACGTGGAACGGCGGTTACGACGTTTATGCGGCGCGCTTGGACCTGAATGGTGCAACACCAGCGGTACCGCGTTATGCCACTTACTTGGGAGGGACCAGCGACGACCTCGGGCACGGAGTGGCGATGACGGTGGCGGGGCTGGTGTACCTGACCGGTTACACACGGTCGGCCAATTTTCCGATAACAGCCGGTGCCTACCAGGGAACGCTGCGTGGCGCGCGTGATGCGTTTGCTGCGAAAGTGCGGCTGCTGACGCGGGCACTGGTGGTGTCCAAGACGGTGGAGTGGAACCGCATCACGCCCAACCCGGCGCAGGTGTTTCAGATTTGTGTGACAGGACCCTCCTACCCGACGCCAACTGCAACCGACACGCCAACCGTGACGCCCACCGCAACCGCCGTGACACCCTGTTACTTCGCCGACGTCGAACCCAACGCCGACCACAGCAACCCGGCCCTCTGTGATGGCGACGTCGACATCGCAGACGCGCAGCGCATCGCCGGCTGCTGGAATCAACCTTTGGGCACGGACTGTCCACCCGGGTTCGACCTGGATCGGTCCGGGGTAATCGATATTCTGGATGTCATCCGCCCCCTTCATCTTTCGTGGTACCTAGCGCAGCAGACCACCGTGGCGGATCACGGTGGCGCTCAATTCCTGGTGCGCCTGCTCAGCCAGCAGCTGGGGACTATCGTCGGGCGCCGGCAGGACAACACTGAGGGGCGTGACGGTGACGTGGACGGTGTAGCCGTTGGTGGCGATACGCCAAAGCGCCTGCTTCATCGGTTCCTTGTACGACTTGACCAACGCCGGCTGGTCGTAGGCAATGGCACACATCAGGTAGGGAACCTGGGCCGCAATGGCCGTT
>JAYRNS010000664.1:0-3931 GCA_041912075.1 Anaerolineae bacterium | reverse complement strand
CGGCGCGCTGAACTTGCTGGTGACCATATGCCGGGCAATCGTGCGGCGCATGCTGCTCAGCGGCACCAGTTCTTCATCGGCGGCCGCCGGCGGGCGCGGTGCTGCAGGCGCGGTTGCCGCCGGCCGGGGTGTCGCCGCTGCGGGTGCCGGCATGGGTGTCGGCGTAGGTGTGGTCTCCTGCCAGGGTGTCGCCGGCTTGAAAAGATCACCCGAACCCGGCGTTTCCCACGGCATCAGCGCCGGTTCGCTGGAGGTGGTATCCCTGGCCAGATACGCCGTCACATCCTTTTTGGTCACACGCCCGCCGAGGCCGGTGCCCTGAATTTGGCTGATGTCGAGCTGGTGTTCGGCCACCATGCGGGCTACGACGGGTGAAAGCCGGGCCGAGGTCGGGGCAGGTGCACTGGGCACGCTTGCCGGCGCGGCCGCCGGTGCAGGCGTCGCGGCGATCGCTTCCCCGGGTTCGCCCAAAACGGCAATGGGCGTGCCCGCACGTACGGTTTCGCCCTCACCCACCAGGATACGCAGCACGGTGCCGGCGGCGGGCGCCGTGACTTCGGTATCGACTTTGTCGGTGATCACTTCCAGCAGAACGTCGTACTGTTTGACGGGCTGGCCCTCGCGCACCAGCCACTTACCCACCGTGCCTTCGACCACACTCTCGCCCAGCTGCGGCATGGGAATCGTCGTCGCCATGATCTCTCCCCCTCAGTACGCCGCCAGCTGGCGCATGGCCGCGGCAATCCGTGTGACATCGGGCATAAAGAAGTCCTGCATGGGGTGGCTAAAGGGCACCGCGGGTACGTCAGGGGCACACACACGCATAATCGGGCCATCCAGCCACTCGAAAGCCTCTTCGGCAATGATCGCCGACAGCTCGCCCCCCAGGCCGCCGGTTTTGTTATCTTCGTGTACGATGAGAACTTTACCCGTTTTGCGTACTGAGGTCAGAATGGTTTCCTTGTCCAGCGGTGCCAGCGTACGCAGGTCGATGACCTCCGCATCGACGCCTTCACTGGCCAGGACGTCAGCCGCACGCAGGGCTTCGTGCAGCATCAGCCCGTAAGCCACCACGGTCAGGTCCTGACCGGGTCGTTTGATGTCGGCCTGGCCGATGGGCACGATGAAGTCGGTTTCGGGTACCTCACCCTTGATAAGGCGGTAGGTCTTTTTGTGTTCCAGGAACAAAACCGGATCAGGCGCCCGTAGGGACGCACGCAGCAGCCCGGTGATGTCGTAGGGCGTGGAGGGCGCTACCACGTACAGACCGGGCACGTGACAGAAGAAGGCCTCGATCGACTGTGAATGGTACAGTCCGCCGCTGATGCCACCACCGTACGGTGCGCGGATGATCATTGGGCAGTAGAACTGCCCGTTTGAGCGGTAGCGCATGCGTGCTGCTTCGTTGACGATCTGGTTGAACGCCGGGTGGATGAAATCGGCAAACTGTATTTCGCAGATCGGACGGATGCCGTTGAGCGACAGGCCGATACCCACGGCGATAATCGACAATTCCGCCAGCGGACTGTCGATGACGCGATCGGGTCCAAATTCGTCGTACAAACCCTGCGTAGCGCGGAAGACCCCGCCGCGCGGGCCGACGTCCTCACCCATGATAATGACCGATGGATCACGCCGCATGGCCTCGGCCATCGTGTCGCGCAGTGCTTCGATGTTCGTTTTGGTAGCCATCAGCGCACCTCCAGGGAACCAAAAACTGGCTCCAGAGCCTCTTCGGGACGCGGATAGGCTGCCTGGATGGCGAAATCGGTCGCCTGGTCGACCTCGGTCATCACACGTTGCTGGATCTCGTCACGGACGGCATCGGTCAGCAGACCGCGGGCACTCAGCAGGCGCTCGGCACGCAGGATAGGGTCCTTTTGTTTCCACTCCTCGACTTCGGCCCGGCTGCGGTAGCTGCGGTCGTCGGCGTCCGAGGAGTGCGGTCCGGGACGGTAGGGTTTGGCTTCGAGCAGGGTGGGCCCATCCCCGCGGCGGGCGCGCAGCAGGGCCTCGGCGGCCGCGTTGTACGACTCCAGCACGTCGTTGCCGTCGACCATCACCCCCGGCATGCCATAGGCATCACCCCGGTCGGCCACATTGGCAACCCCCATCTGTTTGCTCAGCGGGACCGAAATGGCGTACTGGTTGTTTTGCACCAGGAATACCACCGGCAGCTTGTGTACGGCCGCCCAGTTCAAGCCCTCGTGGAAATCCCCCTGGCTCGTGCTGCCCTCACCTAAACAGGTAACGACCACTTCGTCCAACCCGCGTAGTTTGGCGGCAAAGGCAATGCCGGCCGCCTGCGGCACCTGGGTTGCCACCGGGCTGGAGCCGCTGACGATACGCAGGCGTGGATTGCCGAAATGGGCTGGCATCTGGCGCCCGCCGCTGCTTGGATCGGCCGCTTTGCCAAAGAGGGGTAACATCAGATCAGTGGGTGTCACGCCCAGGGCCAGGTTGAAGGCCAGGTCACGGTAGTAGGGGTGCAGCCAATCGTGGCCGCGGCGCATGGCGAAAGCGGTGCCAACCTGACACGCCTCGTGCCCCAGGCCGGAAATGTGAAACGGCACCTTCCCCTGGCGGTTCAAGATCCACATGCGCTCGTCGAGCCGGCGGCTGAGGACCATAGTTTCGTACATCGCCAACAGGGTCTCAGCATTCAATTCGGCGGCGTAATCCTGGGCAATAAACTGGTTCGACCAGATTGCCGGCATTCGATACCTCCATCATCCGTTGATGTGCGAGCTTCTGCGCAGGGTGGGCACGCTGTGTTGGGGCAGCGACCGACCAGCCAGTTGCATCGGCTCCCGTTTGCGCGGCGGCGTTGACGCGCGGATCGGCACGGCGGGCTGTGCACGTTTTCGTACCGGTACGATGGGGGTGAGTTTGTGCACCGCCCACAGCGCGACCGGTATTATACCACAAGTTGAAGGCGGTGTCCGAATTTCTCCCCAAACTGATCGCAGCTTTTGGTCACGGTTGCCAGGCATTGGCCAGCTGCGATAGGTCGAACGTGTTGACGGTGGCGTCGCAGTTGGCGTCGTAGTAGACGGGCGTACGTCCAATAAACCGCGTGACCAGCATGATGTCGATAATGTCGACCTTTCCGGAGTTATTGACGTCAGGGTTGGCTCCCGGACAGAAAGCGGGACCGATCTCGCTGGTATTGCCGGCGGCGTCAGTGGCGGTGGCCACCACCGACTGCCAGAAGGGTACGTTGACGACGGGCAGCAAGGTTTTGGTGACCACGGTCTGTGCATCCACGGCGGTGTAGGTCACCGCGCCGAGAAAGGTTTTCGGCCGGCCCATGTACAGATCATCGGCCGCAAAGACCTCGACCGTCAGCGGATAACTGGCATGCACGGGCGCACTATCCACACGCAGCCTGACCTGGTAAGCATCGTACGGTGTTTCCCCGACCTCGATCTTGAAGTGGCTGATTTCGGGGTAATTTTGCAGGCGGTTAGGACCCTCGTCGGCGTCACCTGGATCGTTGGGTGTTGCGTCGTCGTAGCCCAGGTCGATGACAGGTGTCATTGTGTTGAGGATGACGTTGCTGGCCAGCCGGTTACTCTGTGACCCGTTATCGACGACCACGATACCCCTGAGTTGGTTGTAGCGCAACGTATTACCCTGCGACGTCGCCGCAGTGGGCGTGTTACCGCCGATCACGTTATGATGTGCGCCGGCAGCCAGATCGATGCCAAAGTTCTGGGTCCCTCCCAAGAGGGTTGTTGTGCCTGAGCTGCCGGGGCCGATCAGGTTGGCCTGCACGACGTTGCCTGTTGTCTGTGCACCCACCAGACGTATGCCGGCGGATATGTTACCGCTGATCAAGTTGCCCTGCTGGACGCGCCCGATGCGGTTCTGCTGTCCCTGGGCGATCCATATGCCGTAGGGCTGCGTCGTTCCTGTGACGGCCATGTTG
>JAYRNS010000663.1:0-11607 GCA_041912075.1 Anaerolineae bacterium | reverse complement strand
GCGCAGATCGGTGCCGGCGATGAAACGTTCGGTCAAGTCGTGCGCTTCGTCATCGGGGTACTGGATGGGTGGCGATTTCATAAAGTAGGCACTGGGACCTTCCAACGTACCACTCAAGCCACGGTCGAGACCCAGCTTGGCACAGCGCACCGCATCGATCACCACGCCGGCCGAGTTCGGACTATCCCAGACTTCCAGTTTGAGTTCCAGATTGAGCGGCACGTCACCAAAGGTACGTCCCTCCATACGAATGTAGCACCACTTGCGGTCGTCCAGCCAGGGCACGTAGTCGCTGGGTCCGACGTGGATGTCGCGCGCCGGTAGTTCATACGGAAGCTGTGAGGTGACCGCATTGGTTTTGGAGATTTTTTTCGATTCCAGGCGCTCACGTTCCAACATGTTGTAGAAATCGGTGTTGCCGCCGAAGTTGAGCTGGTAACTGCGCTCGACCTTGACGCCGCGCTCGGCAAAGAGACGGGTGAGCACACGATGGGTGATCGTGGCACCGACCTGGCTCTTGATGTCGTCGCCAATCAGCGGCAGGTTGTGCTGTTGGAAACGATGCTGCCAGTAAGGTTCACGGCCGATAAAGACGGGGATACAGTTCACGAAGGCGCAGCCGGCCTCCAGCACGTGCTCCACGTACCACTTCGTGGCCATCTCGCTGCCAACAGGTAGGTAATTCACCACCACGTCGGTTTTGGTCTCTCGGAGCAGCTCGGTGATGGGTGCCGTGGGGCCAGGCGCCTTGTGGATGACCTCTTTCAGGTAGCGGCCAAGACCATCGTGCGTCATGCCGCGTACAACCGGCACGTCCAGATAGGGCACGTCGGTGAACTTGTAGGTGTTGTTGGGGCCGGCGAAGATCGCCTGCGAGAGGTCTTTGCCAACCTTTTCGGCGTCGATATCGATGGCCAGACTGAAATCAATGTCGCTGATATGGTACCCACCCAACTCCACGTGCATCAAACCCGGAATCAAGTCACCCGGCTGGGCGTTGCGGTAATAGTGCACACCCTGCACGAACGAAGAGGCACAGTTCCCCGCGCCGATGATCGCCACACGAACCTTTTTGTCTCCCATGTTGTCTCCAGTCTCGAATTGATGATAATGACTTGCCGAAGCAGTCACTGTCCAGTGTTATTCGGCGGACACGTGTGCGCACGTTTCGCGTTCGACCAGCCGTCCGCGCATGAGGACGTCCGCCACAACCTCGGCGCCCTGGCGTAGATCGAGAATCATACGGGTGGCCAGCCGCCCCATTTCCTGCTTGCGCTGATCAACCGTCGTGAGCGGCGGCCAGGTCAATGCGCTCAGGGGGATGTTGTCGAACCCAACCAGTGACAAGGCCTCGGGCACGGCGACACCACGGCGATGGGCGGCGTGCAGGCAGCCGATCGCGGTCAGGTCGTTGTAACAGAAGATGGCCGTTGGACGGCGGCTGGCAGGTAGATCAATCAGTTGGCGGAAGCCACGTTCGCCGGCAGCTGGCGTCCCATCACCCGTCACAAACAACGCCTCGTCCAGTCTAATCTGGTGTTCTGCCAGGGACAGCCGGTAACCGGCCAGCCGTTCGCGGGCCGAGGCTGCGCCGCTGGGGCCGCCGATGTAGGCGATGCGGCGATGGCCAAGGCCCAGCAGATGGGCCACGGCGAGGCTGGCGCCATGTCGGTTGTCACTGGCGACCGAATACACAGTGGTGCCGCGCGGTGTGCTGTTGACGAGCACCAGGGGAAACCGCCACTGGCTGCTGAGATCGACATAACGATCACCTGCCCGCGATGATACCACGATGACACCGTCCACCCGCTGGCCAGCCAGAGCATGGATGGCGGCAATCTCACGCGCCGGCTCACCATCCGAGCTTACGATTACTACGGTGTAGTGGCTGGCACGCGCGGCCGCTTCGATGCCGCCGACGACCTCGACGGCGTAGGGATCGGTCAAGCTGGCGACCACCACACCCAGCGTGTGGGTTTCCTGTGTGACCAGGCTGCGCGCAACGAGACTGGGCGTGTAACCCAGCTCGCTCGCCAGGTTTTGAATGCGTTGGCGGGTCGACTCTGGAATGCGTGGATTCCCAGCCAAAGCCCGCGACACGGTGGAGTGACTCACACCGGCCAGACGGGCGATATCTTTGATCGACGTCACATGGGTTGGCATGGCACTCCAGACACGCGTCAGCCGTTCTCGCCGCGCACACGTTTGCGCATTGGGGATGGATTATAGCTGGTATGGGCGGGGTGTCAAATCCAGGGGGAGGAGGGAGTACGGAGTACGGAGTACGGAGTAGGGAGTAGGGAGTAGGGGGGTGGGAGCGGAGTATGTCGGGTCGGCAGATGCGCGTTGGTTCTGTCGCGGTTGTTTGGCGTGGTGTCGTTGGCGTGGTGCCGTTGGCGTGGTGTCGTTGGCGTGGTGTCGTTGGCGTGGTGTCGTTGGCGTGGTGTCGTTGGCGTGGTGCGGTTGGTGCCGGCGCCGTTAGGGGGGTGCAGCGGTGTAGGTGAGCAAAACTGGCTGGTTTTGTGGGCCGGTGTAAATCGTGAGCTGTCTGTCCACAATGTCGTAACGGAATGCACTGGCAAAACCGGTCAGGTACAGCTGTTCCTGTGTCATGATTTCCGGCGAACAGGCCTGCTGCGTGGTCTGCAAGCCACCAATGCTGAGGGTTGGGCCATTCACTGTGTAGGTCCCGGTGTAGGTGTTGCAGCCGGCAAACCCGCTGAATTCGCCATCTTGAAAGGCAGCCGTGATACTGGTGTCCGGTAGGGTATTCTCCAATACCCAGCTGGTGCCGTTTAGTGTCGGTGGTGGTTGGGTGGGCACGGGTGTTGCTGGCGTCTCTATGCGGATTGGCTGGCTGGTGCTGCCGACGAGCCCGTTGGCGTCCTGCACATTGAGCACGATGGTGTAGGTGCCGGCTTGACGGAAAACGTGATCGACGACCATGCCGTTAGCACCACTGCCGTCGCTGAAATCCCATGTGTAACGCACGATGGGGCTGGATCCGCTCGAACCACCGCCATCAAAGGTCACAGACTCATCGACAAATGCCCCGCCCGGCCCGCTGATGACAGCAACCGGCGGTTTGACCGGCAGCGTGGTGGCTGTAGGTGCTGCAATATTGACGGATTGTCGGGTTTGCCCCTGCAGACCGCGGTCATCGGTCACCGTCAGTGTGATCTGGAAAGTACCGGCGCCTGAGTAGATGACCGTCACTTCGTGACCTTGCGCGGTGGTGCCGTTGCCAAAGTCCCAGGCGTAGTTCGTGATACTGCTGCCCGGCGCGGCCGTCGATCGGTCACCGCTGAAGGTGAGCTGTTCACCGGCAAGCGCCTCGCTGGGACCCGAGATCACCGCTACGGGTGGCGCAGGTGTGCTCGTGGGTCGGGGGGTTGGTGGCGCAGCGACGACCGGCACATTGTCGGTATTGGCCGACTCCACGAGCGTGGCCGCGACCCACGCCTGACCACTGGCAGCGGCCGGGAAACGAATGACCCACCAGGTTTGTTCGGCACTCCGGCCGACCACTTCCGCGGTCTGGCCAGCCAGGATCGTGCCTACGGTGGGATAGACGCTCCCTGGACCCGCATACAGAGGTGCGTTGGTGATGGCCGTCACCATGGGGATACCTGGTTGGGCGGTGGGCGCGATGGCGGTTCCCTCCAGACCGGGTGTGGGTGTTGCATTGGGCGAGCCGCCGGACCGCAAGCTGAAAAACACCAGCGCACAGATGAGCACCGCCGCCACGGTGAGCACGGCGGCCCCGATGAGCAGCCAGCGATTGGCACCACTCGGTTCAGGTTCCAGGTAATCCAGCGGGACCGTGGGTGTGACACCAGGCTCAGCGGGAGACGGCGCCGGCGGTGGTGGGCTGGCGGGGTACCCGCGCGGTGATGTGCCACCCGCTGGTTGGCTGGCAGGAAAAGGACCGAGCACGGTGCGATCGGCGGCGTCGAGGGGCAGCTGGGCGATGTGCAGCCCGTCGAGCGCACTTTCCAGCTCATCCTGGCTGATGAAATCGAGCGGCCGGCCAAAGCGTTGTTCGATGCGTCCCACGTCGGGCTGGCTCAATTTGTAGGCCTGTACGGACACGTCACCGAACAAAATGAGGGTGGAATCAGGGCGGCGGATCACGCGCATGGGAGTCACCATCTCAATCTTCCTCTGGTGCCGGCACCGGAAGGCCTTCCAGCCGGGCCTGAATCTGCGGCAGTGCTGCTTCGGCGGCCAGTTCACCGGCGGCAATCGCCACCCCCGGGCGCTCGAAGCCCACGAACATGTCCATGTCGGCCGGCAGGTCGGGCCGAATCAGAACTTCGGGTGGGTTGTCGCGCAGGCGAAACTCGGTCAGCGCGGAGATCATGATCATCTCGATGTGCCACAGGTCCTGGAACGCGCGCGGCATGAACCGCGGGCTGAGCTGCCGGACGACGGGCGGCTGTCCCGGCTGGTTGGCACCAAAATTGGGCAGCACATCGACCGCAATCACGAACCCGGCGCCCAGCCGCCGCACCACGTCGACAGGCACGTTGTTGAGCAAACCACCATCGACCAGGCGGTACGGACCCATCTCCACCGGCGCAAAAATCCCAGGCACAGACATCGTCGCCCGCACGGCATCGGCGACCCAACCCTCATCCAACACCACTTCACGCCCTGTCACGGTGTCGACCGCGACGACGGCAAATGGCCGGCGTAACGACGCAAAGGTGCGCTGTGGACCCAGTTTGCTGGCCACCAGGTCGTATACGCGATGACCCTTGAGCAGACCACTCTGAGAGATGCGCACATCAACCAGCGCTAGCAGATCGGTAATGCTGCCGACCGCGGACAGAATCGACGTTTCGATGACGTCTGGGGCTATCCCCGCGGCGTAGAGCGCCCCGACGATACCGCCCATGCTGGTCCCAGCGAGAACATTGATGGGGATGCCGGCTCGGTCGAGCACCTTGAGCACGCCGATGTGGGCCAAACCGCGGGCCCCACCTCCGCCCAGTGCCAGACCGATGACCCGGTGGTTGGATGAAGTGGACATTGGATGTTGGAAGATGGATGGTGGATGGGACACCGGCTGCACATCGCTGCAGCCGGTGTCTCAGATCCACTTAGGTTCAGCCCTTTGTAACGGCGTCGGCGGCCGCAGCGGCAGCATCGCTGGCCGTGTCAGCAGCCGCAGCGGCAGCATCGCTGGCCGTGTCGGCAGCCGTGCTCGCTGTGTCGGCGGCTGCGCTGGCGCTCTCAGCAGCGGCTTCGACGGTGGCACCGGCCGACGCGACCGGGGCGGCGGCAATTTCGCCGACGACATCGCCGGCATTGGTGATGACCGCTGCACCGGCAATTACGGCGTCCTGGGTGGCCTGAACACCTTCCACGTAAACGCCTTCGGCCGTGGCCACCATGCCCTTGTATTCTACCGACTGCTCGTCAGCCGCCACGCGCATGGCACTGACACTGTCATTCGTGACGCCCACTGACATGGCGACATCTTGTCCGCTGGCGACGGCGTTGGCAATATCGGCTGTCATGTTGGCCACCATCACATGGGCGCCTGCCTGTTCCATCATCGCCCGCAGCTGGCTGACCTTCTGGTTGCCCAACACCGCCACAACCGCTGACGTGCCCGGCTGCAGGGCGTTGCCCAGCGACTGGAGGGTTTCGTTTTTGATGCCGCTGTCATGCAGTTTGGCTGCCAGACCACCGACCAGCGCGCCACCCAATGCTGACGTCACGATCGCCAGTGGACCGGCGATCAGGCCCACGACACCACCAATGATCCCACCGATGACGGCACCCTTGCCACCGCCCATGTCACCTGATTCTTTGATATGAACCTTGTTGTTTTCGTCGCGGCGCACGACCGCAACGTCCTGGATCTGAAAATCCTGTTCTTTGGCAGCTGCCTTCAAGGATTCCATTGCCTGATCGGCGGTGTTTTCGTCGTTGAACGCGGCAACGACGATCTGCGAATTGATCAATTGCTCAGCTTCAGCCACGGATTACGCTCTCCTTTGAACTATGAACTTGAGTTTGTACGCCACACGATGAGTGCCACCATCTACCCGCGAGAACCGGCTGGCGCCTTGAGCAAGGCGTTTGTGCGTGATCGCTTGCAGGGTGGTCGGGGCCGCGGGTCAAAGTGTACATCACAGGCATGGGTTTGACAAGTTCCTGGCGCGTCATCGTCACTCGCGTTCGAGAGCCGCTTTGGCATCCAGCAGTTCGGTTTTGTGCGCTTCGCTGACAGTTGGGTACTGCGGGTCGATCTCCTGCATCTTGGCGATGACAACGGCGGCCACAGCCAGGCGGGTGAACCACTTCTTGTCAGCCGGGATCACGTACCAGGGTGCCCACTCGGTGCTGGTGTGGTTGAGCATGTCCTCGTAGGCAGCCATGTAGTCGTCCCAGAAACCGCGCTCGGTCACGTCGCCCGCGGCGAACTTCCAGTTCTTTTCTGGCTGGTCGATTCGTTCCAGAAAACGCTTCTTCTGTTCTTCTTTGGAGACGTTCAGAAACAGCTTGACCACATGGATGCCATTGTTCGTCAGATATTCCTCGAAGTTGTTCATCTCGCGAAAGCGGCGCTTCCAGATGCCGTCGTCTTTCAAAGCTGGCGGCAGGGGCTGGCCGGCCAGGATCTGCGGATGGACGCGTACGACCAGTACTTCCTCGTAATAAGAGCGGTTGAAGATGCCGATGCGCCCACGCTCCGGGAGCACCTTGAAATTGCGCCACATGTAATCGTGGTCCAGCTCTTCAGCCGAGGGGACTTTGAAGCTGGTCACCTGGGTGCCCTGCGGGTTGAGGCCCGACATGACATGTTTGATCGCCCCGTCCTTGCCGGCCGCATCCATCGCCTGCAGGATGATCAGCAGGGCATCGGTGCTTTCGGCATACAGTTTGTCCTGGTAGTCGGCCAGCAGCTGAATGCCCTCGGCCAGCTTCTCGTCGGCCTCGGACTTTTTGACATAATCGGCGGAATAACCGGGATCGTAATCCTTCTTCAAAGCGATCGTTTTGCCGGGCGGTACGCGGAACGGTTGCACAAAATTGTGAAGGTCTGGCATGATAGGTCCCTTTCGTGAAAAGGCGGTGAAAATTGATGGACGCCTCAGGCATCGTAAAAGGATAACTTCCTGCAATCTGATGGGGTTTCGCAGCAATTCACAGGAGGTTATTCTTTTACGAGCCCTCAGGCGCGATCATAGGCCAAAAAGAGCTGGCCCAGACCGTCGAGCCCCGCTGGATCGAAACAGACACTGTGCAAGTGCAGACCCGGCGGCGGGTCGAGACGCGGGCCTTCCAGAATGCTGGCAAAGGGTGCACCACCCAGCAAACGCTGCGCCAGGGTCAGGTAGAGCCGGTCGAGCACATTGGCCGCCAGCAGAAGGTGCAGCACCTGCGGGCCGGCCGCCGAATAGATCGTGTGGTAACCCAGACTGCCCATGGCCTGGATCAGCCGGTCGCCGCGCACCGTATCCGTTCCCGCCACCACCACCGGCACGCCTTGTGCCTCGACGTCTCGCACACGCTGTGCATCCACCCGCTCGGTCGTAAACACAACGACCTGGCGGCCGCCGGCCATCAAGGGCTCGGGAATTGGAAATTCGAGACTGCTGCTGATCACGGCGATGGCCGGCTGAGCGGGTAGGCCACGCGTCCGGCGCCAGTCACGCAGGTCGACGAACTGTGGATCGTCGTAGACGCGCAGGATTTCCTGGGCTTTGCCGGCCGCGTAGTCACGCAGGTAACGACCACTGCTGATGACGATGTCCGCTTGTACAGCCAGCTCCTGGAAAAGTCGCCAATCGCGCGCATTGGCTGTCTCCTTGGGCACGAGCAAACCACTGCCGCGTGGATCGGCCAGGGCAATGCGTCCATCCAGGCTGGTGACAAAATTGGCGTAGACAAATGGGGAGTCTCTGTGGGAAGACAGCTGCCGCAAGTTGTGTGCCAGATAGGTCCCGTTGAGGGATTGTTCACGACTCGGTAGCGGGTAAAGCCGCAGAATCGTCCCAGGTTGTGGATGTTCCATCGTTGGCCTCGCGCAGCGTTTCAGTGTGTTCAGTATATCATGGCGCCAGGCAAAACCACAATTCGACCCCCGATGATACGCCTTTTGTGACCCTTCTCCAGCCAACGGCGTCCAATGTCACGATCGGCTCCGAGAATGGTATAAAAATCACTGAACATATAGTGAAAAAAGTTTATACATGGAGCATTCCGACGCCCGAATATCGTGTTGTACATCGTAAATTTATGTGCAGCCAGAACTGGCAGAAACAGAAAGGGATTGAAAATGTTTTTGAAGCAACGTGGGATGCGGATGGCGCTGTTGGCTCTGATGGCCATCGCATTGTTGGGTCTGCCCATGGCCGCGGGTGCGGCCGATGAGGCCAATGGCATTACCAGCCCCAGTGAGGGTGCGACCGTGATGGGCACGGCGACGGTCGAGGGTTATGCGAGTGATCCGAACTTCCAGAAATGGCAGCTTGACGTGCTGCCGGGTGGCGCGGCCGATGCGGCGATCTTCCTGGCACTGGGTGAAGAGCCCGGCAAGTTCAGCGTCAACGTTGACACCACCAACTTCCCTGATGGGGAGCATGCGCTGCGTCTGCGTGTCGTGCGCAGCGACAGCAATTACGATGAGTACATCACCAAGTTCAAGGTAGCCAACGCAGCCTTTTCACCGCCGGCTCAGGGTGCCGCCGCCAGCGATATCGTGAGTACCGCGGTTGCGGCCGGCACGTTCAAGACCCTGGCCGCGGCACTGCAGGCCACCGGTTTGGACAAGACGCTCATGGGTGCCGGTCCGTTCACGGTGTTTGCACCCACTGACGCGGCGTTCGCCAAGCTTCCTGCTGGCACGGTCGACGCGCTGCTCAAGGATACGGCGGCGTTGAGTAACATTCTCCTGTATCACGTCGTGCCGGGCAAGGTCATGTCAACTGATCTGTCGAACGGCATGACCGCCACGACCGCGCAGGGTTCACCCGTCACGTTCACGGTGGCCAATGGTGCGGTCAAGGTCAACAGTGCCAACGTGACGACGGCCGACATTCCGGCATCCAACGGTGTCATTCACGTCATCGACTCGGTGATTCTGCCACCCGCTGGCAGCACCGCCGCTCCGGCCACCCCGGCCACACCGGCCAACGGCATCACGAGCCCGGCTGAGGGTGCGACAGTGAAGGGAACGGCCACGGTGACGGGGAATGCCAACGATCCGAATTTCGCCAAATGGCAGCTCGATGTGCTGCCGGGTGGTGCGGCGGATGCGGCCATCTTCCTGGCACTCGGTGAAGAAGCCGGCAAGTTCAGCTACGACGTCGACACGACGCAGTTCCCGAACGGCGAGCATGCCCTGCGCCTGCGTGTTGTGCGCAGCGACGGCAACTACGACGAGTACATCACGAAGTTCACGATCGCGAACTAAATCCGAAGCCCTCCTCACGTCCCCCGTATGCACAAGATACCGCCGCGAACCCCGCTCTCGGCGGTGTCTTGTGTGGCGGGAACGGCTGGCTGTCTCTGCGGGTCGGACCGTGTCCGACCCGCAGAGAACGCCTTGAACGGATCCTGACGGCGATAGGCGATTGGTTGATTCGTTGCCCCCATTCGCTGACGGCCGCCACGTGAACGGATTCTCTATGTATCCGGCCGTGGTTGGCCAATCACGTGCCGTGTGTTATGATGACCCGTACACGATGACCGGACCATCCGCTGCGGCGGCGGCGGTTGGCGCATACCGGATTTCACACAAGAATCGAGATTTTTCGTGAAGATTGTCAGCGACCGCGGTATGGACTTGGCACCAGAACAGATGGCAGACCTGGAGATTCACCTGGCGCCTTTGCTTTTGACTTTGGGCGATCGAACCTATCACAGCGGTGTCGACATCCAGCCCGACGAGTTCTACGCACTGCTCGAGACCAGCAAGACCTTCCCAACGACATCACAACCCTCGGTGGGTGACCTGATGACCATCTATCAGGAGCTGGCAGCGGTTGACCCAGACATCCTGTCGATTCATATTTCTTCCGGGCTGAGTGGAACCTATAATTCGGCACGGTTAGCGACCGAGCAGGTACCTGAGGCCCACGTAACGCTGTTCGACTCGAAGACACTGTCTGCGGCTGAGGGGTGGCAGGTGGAAGCCGCGGCGCGTGCGGCACGTGCCGGCTGGTCCTTGGCGCAGACACTCGACTTGTTGGGGCGTATCCGCGACCATACGCAAACCTTCTTCACGGTGGCAACCCTGCGCTACCTGATACATGGTGGGCGCATCAGCCACATGAAGGGTTTGCTCGGTTCGATCCTGGATATCAAGCCAATTATCGGCGTCGACAAAGAGACCGGCAAGTACTACCAGGTCGGTCAGGCGCGCACGCTCAACAAAGCCATCCAGCGCATGGCCGAGCTCGTGGTCGAACAGGCGCCGCACGGCCAGCCTCTGCGTGTTCAGATCATGCACGCGCACAATCCTGGAGGCGCAGCCACACTCCAGCAGCAACTCAGCGCCCGCGCGACCTGCCAGTTTCTAACCCCTGGCCCGATTGCGCCCGTGTTGGGAGCGCACACCGGACCAGGGCTTGTCGGCGTCGCGTTTGCGCCGCAGGCGCTCTTTCGCGGCGCGCCGTGGGATTGAGAGGGCGAGAGGTTACTGAGGAATCAACCCGGTCCACAGCGCCATACGCTGCATCACCAGATCCCCGGTGGCACCGCGCACCGCACCGGACCCGTCCAGGTGCAGCGAGGCGCGTGTCATGTGCGTGACCCATTCGTCACTGCTGACCAACGCATCGAGGCTGGCGCTGTCACCGCGGATGAGGAAGAACCCGTTCATATCGCCGCCGTGTGCGTCGAGAAATACTGCTTCGAAGGACTGGACAACACCGGCCTGCTGTTGGCCCATCAAGTAGCCAACGAATTCCTGGAAGTGGGCCGCGCTGGTCTGTTCGCGGCCGGCAGTCGGCCGGTCCCAGGCAAAAAAGATGACGTTCGAACTCATGATTTTGGACTCCTTTTTCGTAGATTATGCTTCGACGGTGTAGAACTCGGTGCGACCCGACTCGATAAGACCCATCGAAGCAGCCTGGGCCTCCTGGAATCCGGGATGGGCAAACATCGTCGCCCGCATCTGTTCCCAGGTGGCCAGGTCTGCAACCTCAATTTCCTGGACCACTGTGTCGAACGGACCACTCAGATCGGTGAGGATGCGGCCGCGGGCGTCTTGCCCAAAAAACCTGGCTGGCGACCTCCATGGCCTGTTTGAAACCGGCCACGACCTGGTTGGCCGTGCCAAATTTGGCCTGAAAGACCAGGCGTACAACCACCATCGTTATCTCCTTTCTGCCTTGACTTCGTAGTGCTGCGACCGCCCGTCGAACCGCGCCAGCAATGCCCTGGCCTTGGGGGGAACCACGGCAACTTCGTAGTCTTCGCCGGCAAACGCACGCACGGCGTCCAGCGTATCGAACCACATGATCGTCACGAACTCCACTTCCATCTCCAGTTCACGGCGCAGCAGCTGGATGCCGCGGTAGCCAGCGATCGCCCGCTGCTCGATGCCAACGAAAATCTCGCTCTTGAGCAGCGACTCGTAAGCGT
>JAYRNS010000662.1:0-6937 GCA_041912075.1 Anaerolineae bacterium | reverse complement strand
CGACAGGCTGAAGCCACCGCGCCGCACCCTCGCTTTGCTCTCCCTTTGCAGGGCGGGGTGTGGGTGCGTGATCGTGCTCGTTCTCCTCAAGCGCCGCGGGCGTGAGAGCCTGGCACAATACCCCGAAGACACGATTCTGGTTGGGTAACGAGACGAAGGTGGTTGTGCAAGATTGGACCGGAGACCAACTTAGGGCATTCTCGATCGTGTGCTATAATTACCCGCATGGGTTGTCCGGACAGCGGGTCCGCCGCTGCCGTCATCATCTTATTGTTCGCAGAAGGAGAATTTTATGTCGACAAGTGCACCCGTCAAACGGCCGATCGGTGTAACCGTGCTGGCCCTCCTCGCAGGTCTTGCGGCTCTGCTGGCTGCGTATCACCTGCTGCAATCGTTGGGCATCCTGCCCTATGTTATCGGCCCGTATTCGGTCCGCGGCTTCAACCTGTGGAATGCGTTGATGTGGGGCCTGATGCTCTGGGTCTGGATCTGGGTCTTCCAGATGCTGTGGAACATGAACCCTCAGGGCTGGTTGTTCGTTGCTGTGATCAGCGTGTTCAACCTCATTCTTGACTTTACCTACCTCATCGGCCAGGCGACATGGTCGGACGTCAGCATCAGCTTCCTGGTCAACGGTCTGATCCTGATCTACGTCATGCTGCCGGGTGTGCGCCAGGCGTTTGGTCAGAAGTAAACCGCACGATCGATTCATCACGCAAACGGCCGCCAGGTCTCGGATCTGGCGGCCGTTCGTTTTTGCGCTTGCACCGGAGATATCGTATAATACGATTATCCAAGAATCAGAAATTCGTACCATTGAAGGTAGGAGTAGAGGTGATGCAGACAGCTTATACAATTCGGGTGCGCGAAAGAGGACAGATCACCCTGCCCCAGTCTGTGCGCACCAGTCTCGCCGTCGACGCGGGTGATATGCTGAGCTTGGTGCAGATCGGCGACATCGTGTTGCTGTCTCTCAAACCAACGTTGATTCCGAAGCTCTCGCAGGAGTTTTCCGCCTTGATGCAGGAAGAAGGCATGAGCCTGGCCGAGCTGCTGCAAGGTTTAGAGGAGGAACGCACATCGATCTGGCAGGAGCGGTATGCCAGAGATGCGTAGAGTATTCGTGGATGCCAACGTATTGATTGCGGGTGCTGACTCGCAGTCGGGCGCCAGCAACGCGGTACTCAAGATGGGTGAAGTTGGGCTATTTCAGCTCGTCGTCTGCAGACAAGTCCTCGACGAGGCAGAGCGAAATCTGCGCAAGAAGCTGCCGCGAGCCCTGCCCAACTTTGCGGCCCAACTGGCACGTCTCCGACTCGAGATTCTGCCTGATCCCAGTCCCGATCAAGTCTACCCCTGGGAGGCTATCATCGAAGCCAAAGATGCACCGATTTTGTGCGCAGCGGTGGCGGGTCAGGTCGATCGATTCATAACCTTGAATACCAAGGATTTTACACCACAGGTTGCTGCACACAGTGGCCTGGTCATTCAGCCGGCGTCTGAATTCGTCGAGGAAATACGGCGTATGGTGACCGACCAGCTGCCATGACTGTTCGATTCACGGATGTCGGTTCATTCAGGTTCCCGATAATCCGATCACGTAAGCCAAAGGCCCAAAGACACCAAGATTTTTTGGTGTCTTTGGGCCTGCTAAGAAACTCCCCCCAACGTGACGCACCCCCAGGTGCGGACGGTTCGCCTGTGGAGGGGCCGTGCCGCACGTGGGCGTGCGGCACTCCTCGCGGTCGAGTTTCTACGGGAAAACATGAGGCCATTGGCCTCACGAGCAGCTTTGTGGTGAAATAACCTCAGCTACATCCACTACCCACCGCAGCCAGGCTGCTGACCGGCACCCACATGGGTGGGTTACCCATCGACGCCTCGGGTTGGATCATATACCAGTCCATGTTGTTGTAAACGGTGCGCTGTTTGGCTTCCACGGGACCGCCGGCGACAAAGTACGACGTCTGGGGACCGCCGGGATAGGCGTACAGTGGCCCACCCGGTGCGCCGGTGATCGTGCACTGGCCGGGGGCGTACACCACGGTCGTACCGCCACTGGGCGAGCTGGTGCCGCTGTAGCTGATGGAGATGCCCGCCATAGCGTTGGCGCCGGGTGAGGTCGCTTCGATCGCGCCGCTCGTGACGTCGTACACGTTGACCGTCAGGCTGGTCGACCACGTTCCCTCACCACCCACGCCGACGTTGGCCCCTTGCAGGGTAGTCGCTTTCTGGGCCAAGACCCGCCCGGCGCTGTCGTTGGCCGTGACCACCACGTTGCCTTCAGGCAGCCCAGCCCCGGTGCCGCTAACCGTGAACGTGTTCGGCAGCACGGCCCCAGGCTGTGGGTTGTTGATACGAATGTAGGATGATTGGGCGGGCGGTGCCGTGCACAGACCAGGAATGATCAGCTGGCGCCCGGGCACCAGGCTTCCACCCCCGTTGGCGGCCGAGATGGTCTCCCAGGGCAGGCCAAAGCGCACGCCGATGGAGTACCAGGTGTCGCCGGCCACGACGGTGTAAACATTGCCGGTGACCGTGCCATTGGCGTACATGCTCGGGCCGTGGTCGTAGACACCACTGCTGCATGGCACCGCCGGACTGGCGCAACGGTTGGGTACGTAGAGCACCGTACCGGGAGTCAGGATGTTGGGGTCGGGGCCAATCACTGTTGCGTTCATGCTGTAGATTTCATCCCACGTGGTGCAGTACTTGCTGGCGATCTTGGCCAGGGTATCACCTGGTTGCACCACATACGGGACCACCGTGACACCCTGCGCCGAAACGGAGGGTGCCAGGGTCGCACTCACGATCACAATCAACAGGAATAGTCCGGTGAACAGCATACCGGTTCGTAAAGATGTCCGTTGCATGACAGTTCTCCTTTTTTACTGCGACGCCGGCGGCCGGATGGAGGGTGTGGCTTTGGTGTCGCCAGTGATCGTCAGGCGGCCCGCGAGCACGTCACCCGATTCCATACTCGCAATGTACACCTTGTAGACGCCCTCACGTGGTGCTGCAATGTCCAACACCGGGTTCAGGTTGTCTTTGCTGGCATTCATGTTGCACAGCACCTGCTGGTCGGGCGTGATCACAGCCAGCGTACTGTCCGCGCGTGTCTCGAAAAAGAGCCGCACGGCTTCGGGATCACCTTGCCACGTGAAGGTGTAGCTGGGTACCGGGCTGACATAGCCGGCACAGACCAGCTGCCCGTCCGCAAACGAGAAGGCCGGGATGCGGCCACCGCCGGCCGCAAATGTATTGACCGGCGCAAAGCCAGCCTTCAGAGTGGCGCTGCCGAAGAGTGCTGGCCGGCTGGTCAGCAGGGCTGCCAGATCGAGTGGCGGAAGCGACTGCGCAATCGGACGTGCGCGCCGGGTCAGCATCGGCCGCAGGTCCAGATCGGCCAGGGTCGCGTCGTCCATGGGCAACGCCGTGATGCCCAGGAAGCCAAGCGCCGGCTGGTCCTGCTGGGCGCTGCCGACGTAGATTTTGTATGCACCCTCCGCCGGGTTGGCGATCGTCACCAGCGGATCGACCGTATTCAGTCCAGCGTCGTCGTTGCAGACGATGCTGCCGTCCGGCTGCTCGACGACCAACACGGGATCGGAGTCGCTGTAGCCAAAGAAGCTGAGCTGCTCCGCCTGTCCTGTCCAGTTGACTACGACGTTCGGCTCGTCGGCGATAAAGCCATTGCAGGCTTTCAGTACATCGGCGGCGGCTGTTTTGCCCGTTCCCGCCACGGGCAGCAAATACGGATCCAGGGCGAAGCCTGCGCTGAGATCGATGGTGGCGCGCGTGGTGTCAGCCGCTGGATCGCCCGACGGTGTGTCGCCCGCCTGGGCTGGTGACCTGGCCTGGGTGGCGGCCAGCAGCGGCGTGGCGATCAAGAACGCCAGCAGTACAGCACCAGCGATCACAACAAGACGTTTTTTGAGCATGGCACAATTCCTTTCTGAAGTTAAAGAGACGGGCAACCGGCACGGATAGACGAGAAACCGGTTTTGCAGCCTACGGCGGCTGGTGATGGTCTGAAACAGCTTGTCAGTGTCCGATCAAGGCAGATGTCCGGCATCATGTTCACGTCACAGACGGCATCTTCACCGATCATGCGCCTTGATCGGACACTGGATGATCAGGCCAAACAACTGCTTACCGCGATGAGACGCCGGCGTCTGGCATTTGGTTCACGGTCGTTAACCAATGCATTGTTCTTACCCGCAACCCAGGAGTTGTGATATACTTACGCCTGCAAACAGACGTGTTACAGGTGAACGGCAAGAACCGGCCCAGGGTATGAACAACCAGGTCCTCCATGCAGCATCGCTCAATCTGATTACTACCAAGCTCAACCGGCCGGCAATAGGTACCGGTCTGGTCCGTCGCGCGCGCTTGCTCGACCTGCTTGATCGTGCCCGCTATGTACCGCTGACCCTGGTTTCGGCCCCGGCTGGCTCGGGAAAAACGACGTTGCTCGCCGACTGGCTTTCCACCTGCCCGTGCCCCAGCGCCTGGGTGTCGCTCGACGAGGACGACAGCACACTTCCGGCATTCCTGGGGTATTTCATTGCTGCCATACGTACCATCATGCCTGACGCCTGCCAACAGACCTGGGGCATTCTGCAGGCCAGTGAGCCACCTCCCGCCCACGTACTGATTGGTCTCTTGATCAACGAGATCGAAGGCTTGCACGACCAGGCGATACTGGGTGCAGAAAAACACTTCGTCCTGGTACTCGACGACTACCACCTGATTACGGGTCAGGCGATCAACGAGCTGTTGATCGCGCTCCTGCGTCACCCGCCGCAGGCTATGCACCTGGTGCTGGCGACACGCAGCGATCCTGCCCTGCCCCTGGCCAACCTGCGGGCGCGTGGGCAGCTGCTGGAGATTCGCCGTTACGACTTGCGCTTCACCGAGGAAGAAACGGAGCGCTTCCTCAACCAGACCACCACCGTCCCCGTGGGTCCGCAAGTGGCCGCCCTGCTGGCCGGAAAAATGGAAGGTTGGGTGACGGGGCTGCACCTGGTTGTGCTCAATCTGCGGCAGGCCACGGACCCGGAGGCTTACCTGCTCGATCTCGACAGCAATGATCGCTTTGTCATGGATTATCTGTTGGATGAGGTACTCGCGCGCCAATCCCCGATGATCCAGGAGTTTCTGCTCAAGACTTCGATTCTGGATGGGTTGAACGAGGATTTGTGCGCGTCCGTCGCTGGTGCGGGCGAGCCAGCCCACAATGGGCAAACCTACCTGGCGCAGCTCGAACAGGCCAACTTGTTTGTCATTGCCCTGGATAATCAGCGTCGCTGGTACCGGTATCATCAACTGTTCCAGCAGTTCCTGCGTTTCCGTTTGGCGCGATGGGCCGGCGCAGCACAAATTGCCGATCTGCACCGCCGGGCCAGCGCCTGGTACCGGACGCATGGTTTCGTGGAGGATGCGATTGCCCATGCCCTGGCCGCCGGCGACGAAACGGCCGTGGTGCAGGTGATCGAGGCGCAACGCCACGCGGCCATGAACCAGGAGCGTTGGTTCCAGCTCGAACAATGGCTGCGTCTGCTGCCGCGCCATCTGGTCGAGGCGCGTCCCGAGCTGTTACTGCTGGAAGCCTGGATTCTGCAGCGGCGCTGGCGTTTGGCTGAGATTGGTCCCTATCTCGACCGTATCGAAGCCCTGATGGCGTCGGACGTGCCGGCCGAGCCAGGTTTCCAAACGCGGCGCGCTGAAATTGACGCACTGCGCAGCCTGGTCTCTTACTACGAGTTGGATGGCGAAAGGACCTTTGCCTATGCCAGCCGTGCCTTGCGCACACTGCCGATGTCCTACTCCAGTGCACGGGGTCTGGCCTATATGTATTGTGCCGCTGGCCGGCAGGCGATGGGGGACATCGAGGGCGGACGTGCCGTTTTGCAGGATGGCCTGCGCGAAGACCTGGCGCACGGCAACGCATTCCCCTCGCGCGTGTTGGTTGCCCTGTGCATCCTGAATATGGCTACCGGCAACCTGTCCGGTCTGCACCAGATGGCGACGTATTTTCTCAAACTGGCCAACGAACGCAATCTGACCGAGAGCATCTGTTGGGCCCGCTACTTCCAGGGATGTGCGGCTTATCTCGCCAATGACCTGGCTGCGGCGGAAACCGATTTTTGCGCCGTGATGAACCAACAGTACCTGGCACACAGCTTTACCTTCTCGCAGAGCGCTTTTGGCCTGGCCTCGATCTATCTTGCGCAGGGGGCGGGTGATCGTGCTCAGACGCTGGTTGAGTCGGTCGTGGCGTACGGCCTGGAGATGAACAACCCGCGCGTGCTCATGGATGCCCAGGCGTTCCAGGCCTGGCTGGCACTGCGGCAAGGTCGCGGCGCCGAAGCACGGCATTGGGCCGAATCGGTCGATGGCAAGATGCCAGTGGTCCCGATGTCGACCTTCCACGTCGCGATCATGACCCTGGCCAAGGTTCTGGCCTTTCAGAATGATCCGGCAGACCTGCGCCGGGCTGACGATTTGCTCCGGCGCGTGAGCGAGTACACCGAGAGCCAGCACGTCACCCGCTTCATGATCGAAGTGCGCACGCTGCAGGCCGCCGTCAGCGATTCGTGCGGTGATACGCCGGCCGCGCGCGCCGCGTTGGCGGAAGCATTGGCGCTGGCCGAGCCGGCCGGGCTCGTACGCATCTTCGTCGATTTAGGCCCCGACATCGCACATCTCATAGCCCGACTGGGAGAAGACAGTCACCGCAGCAGCTTCATCGAGCGCATCCTGCGTGCGTTTCCTGCGGCCGATGTGCCGGACCTGCTGCCGGCTCATTCAGCTCCATCGCGCCCTAACCAGACGGCGCTCATCGAGCCGTTGACCAACCGCGAACTGGAGGTGCTGGCGCTGCTGGTGCAGCGTTTGAGCGCCAAAGAGATCGCCCAGCGGCTGGTGATCTCCT
>JAYRNS010000661.1:0-2727 GCA_041912075.1 Anaerolineae bacterium | reverse complement strand
GGGCCTGACGATGTTCGAGACCCTGGCCATGTCGGCGCTCGTGTTTGCTGGGGCCTCGCAGTTCGTCGCCGTGGGCATGTTTGCCACCGGTGCACCGGGTGGCTTGATCGTTCTGTCGACCCTGTTTATCAATCTGCGCCACCTGCTGATGGGATTGGCCCTGGCGCCTTTCCTGCGCCGCGAACGAACGTGGGTCCAGGCATTACTGGCTTTTGGTCTTGTGGACGAGAGTTACGTCCTGACCAACACCCGCTGGCTCACCCAACCCGCCGACAAAGGATACCTGGTGGGCACTGAGTTGTCACTTTTTGCCGTCTGGCTGCTGAGCAGCTGGCTGGGCGGGCGGCTTGGCCCTGTGATCGGTGACCCGCGTACCTGGGGTTTGGACTTCGCCCTGATTGCCACCTTCATCGGGTTGTTGGTACCGCAGCTGCGCGACCGCGTGACTATCCTGGTGGCCCTGGTGGCCGGTGCGGTGGCGGTGGCCGGCGCGTGGGTGCTGCCCGGCAACTGGTACATCCTGCTGGCCGCGCTGGCGGCCCTGGTGCTCGCCCTGTTTTTGGAGGCGCGTCGATGAGGCGGGGGAGGAGTCCGCATCCCCAGGTGCGGACACGTGCTGCGCGTGATGGTAGCCGATCATGACACCCAACGACACTCCGGCATCGGCACTGTGGGTGATCCTGGGCATGGCGGCGGTAACCTATGCCACGCGTGCCGGTCTGCTGCTGGCGGGTGGGCGCATCCGGCTGCCGCCACGTCTGCTGCAGGCCATGCGCTATCTGCCGGTGGCCTTGCTCAGTGCGATCATCGTCCCGGCAATGCTCGTGCACGACGGAGCGCTGGCGTTGTCCTGGCGCAATGACTATGTGTGGGCAGGTCTGCTCTGTTTTGTAGTGGCGTGGCGGACGAAGAGCACCCTATGGACGGTGATTGTGGGGCTGGTGTTCGTTTTTGCCTGGCGCACATTTGGTCTATAATAACACTGTCCAATCACGCTCAATCGGGAAAATCATGCCACCCAAGTCGATGCGCGAATTCCCCGTCGATGATCTTGGCCGCAAGGAAATTGCCAAACGCCTGCGGCAGGTTGGCGCGTTTCAGAAATGGAGCGATGCCGACCTGAAAGACCTGGCAAACCGCATCCATGTACGGCACTTCGACACCGATGACTACCTCACTGAAGAGCGAGGTACCGGCGACTATCTGTACATGGTCGCCGACGGCACTGTGCACGAGCGCGATCTCGATGATAAGAAGCGCGTCTGGGCCGAACACACCTGGACGGCTGGCCAGTGGTTCGTGCGCCAGGCCAGCTACGAGGGCATCTTTCACGATGCTGATATTCGCGGCGTTGTACCAGGCAGCTTATACGCCATTTTTCCTGTCGATCTCAGTTGGGCTTTGGGCATCGAACCCGACTTGTGGGATTTGCTGCGGCGCGACCCGATTGCGCGCCGTCTGCGTTCGATGCCGGTGCTTGCGACCCTTGGCCCCGAACAAATCCATCGCCTTTCCAAGATTGCCCAGACCAGCGACTTCAACGCCGGTGCCATGATCTGCGAACCGCAGGCAGACAGTAGCCAGGCGATGATGTATTTCATCGACTGGGGTCAGGTGGCCCTGGGTGAGCTGACGGACAGTTTTGCCAACCTGATTACGGCCGGTAACCTGTTTCATAACGGTCCTTATGCGCTGGGAGACATCGCACCCAGCCGCGCGTATGCGCGTACGAACGTACGACTGATTGGCATTCCCTTCACGGACATGGAAGTAGTGGCCCGTTTGAACGACGGGGTGGCTGTCCGCTTGCAGCGCCCGCCGGTCAAGCAGTTCCTCAAGGTGGTAAAGGACTTCAAAGACCTGACTGAAGAACAACTGGACGCGCTCGCCAGCATTACGTCGTGGGAGCATTTCCCAAGTGCGCGCACGATCAGTTTGCAGGGCTTGCGTGGCCAGTCGCTGCGCATTTTGCAGCGCGGCGCCGCAGTCGTGCGCGTGGTTGATGCCCAGGGGCGCGAGCGGCCACGGGATTTCCTGGCACCAGGGGCGTATTATGGCATTGGCTCGCTCTTCCGCCAGGACCGCCACCATGCAACCGTCCGTGCGGTCACGCCCGGCGGGGCGGGCACGCTCGATGGCTGGCTAACCAGCCCTATCGGCCAGAAGGATCCACTGCAAAGCTCCGAGCCGGGCGCCACCTGGCTGCGTATCTGTTATGACGATCTTCATTTCTTCATGCACGCCTTCCCGGCCTTGTGGAAGGGAAGCTCCCTGGTGCAGCAGGTTGCGGAAGAGGTCAAGACTTATCGCAAATACGACTGGCAGGAAGAGGACGAAGTCATCGTCTTTGATGGACGTCGGCACCCCATCATTCTGCTGGGCCGACTGATGTGGCTGTTGCTGATCGTGGGCGTCATGATCCTCATTGATTCCCTGTGGCGGCGTGCCGGGGGCGGATTCCCGGAGTTGGGCATCGTGCTGTTCGTTCTCTTCGCACTGGTCCCCGCTGGTATCTGGGTTGTCGTCGACTACATGAATGACTACTTCGTTGTGACCAACCGGCGCGTTGCCGCCCGCGAGCGGATCGTAATGGTCTATGAGAGTCTCAACGAGGCACAGTTACTGGCCGTTCAGGATACCACCATTGGCGTCGATTTCTGGGGCAACGTGTTCCGCTACGGCACGCTGGTCATCAAGACAGCCGCAAAGTCGGCCTGGGTCATTTTT
>JAYRNS010000660.1:0-4387 GCA_041912075.1 Anaerolineae bacterium | reverse complement strand
TCAACCTTGCTTCGCCGGCCAGCCCCGTGGACTACCTGGAGCACGGTATCGAGACCCTGCAGGTCGGCTCTATCGGCTCGATGAACTGCCTCGATCTGGCCCACAAGTACGGCGCCAAGTATCTGCTGGCCTCCACCTCCGAGTGCTATGGCGACCCGCTGGAGCATCCGCAGAAAGAAACCTACTGGGGACACGTGACTCCCATCGGCCCGCGCTCGGTCTATGACGAGTCGAAGCGCTTCGCCGAAGCCATCACCATGGCATACCACCGCTACAAGAAGGTGGACACGCACATCGTGCGCATCTTCAATACCTACGGCCCACGCATGCGGCTGGACGACGGGCGGGTCGTACCCAATTTTTTGACGCAAGCCCTGCGCGGTGACCCGCTGACCGTCTACGGTGACGGCAGCCAGACCCGCTCGTTCTGTTACGTCAGCGATCTGGTCGATGGCATCTACCGCCTGCTCCTGTCCGATGAGGTCGAGCCGGTCAACATCGGCAACCCCACCGAATACACGATGCTCGAGTTCGCCCACATGATCAACGAGCTGACGGGCAACCCCGCCGGCATCGTTTTCCGGCCGCTGCCGCAGGACGATCCGAAACAGCGCCAGCCTGACATCGGCAAAGCGCGCCGCATTTTGGGCTGGGAGCCGGTCGTGGCGGTGCGCGAGGGTCTGCGCACGACCATCGACTATTTCCACCAGCGCATGCAGGGCGTGCCATGAGCCAGGCGCGCGCAAACTACCATTGGGTGCGGCGTCTCAGCCTGGTGTTTTACATTGCCGGTTTGCAGATCTGGTTTCGTACCGTCAAGGTACCGCTCTCGCGCACGGTGGGGTATTTCAGAGACGGCGCGGAACCGGTGACGCGCGAGTTTCCATCCCTGGACGAGTTTGCCAGCTGGTGGCAAACGCATGCACGTTGGACGGCAGACCCGTTCAAGGGGGTGCTGGATATCTTTCCCACCCTGCGCCAGGCCGAGCTGCAGCTCAACCGCACGGCCTGCGTGGCGGATGACTGTGATGGTCTGGCGTACGTCGCCGCCAACCAGCTGCGCCACCTGCTCGCCGCGAGCCAGGAAGTCTACGTGGTCTCGATCATTACCGACCCCTACTCCTGGGAAGCGCAGGCGCTGCTTATGGCGGCGCACGTGATCTGCGTCTTTCGCCACGCCGGCCAGTGGCGGGTGGTCAGCAATGAAACCCTCTTTCCCGACACGTGGGCCGATTTCGAAGCCGCCGTGCTCGACAATCCCTATACCCGCGGACACCCCGTGCTCTTCTACGAAGTGCGTACGCACGACCTGAAGTTTGTGCGCAGCCGCCGCTTTGCGCTGCGCACGGTTACGCCGGCGACGCAAAAAATGTCTTGACGTCAGCGCGATTCGGCGTCACCCGCGCCGGCGGCAGGGCGGCCAGCACCTCTTGTCCATAGGCCTTGTGCAGCAGCCGCGAATCGAGCAGCGCGATCACACCGCGATCGGTCTCGCTGCGCATCAGCCGGCCGATACCCTGCTTGAGGGCCAGCGTTGCTTCGGGCAGCATCACATCGCGGAACGGCACCCCGCCCTGCTCGCGTACCAAACGCTCGCGACCCGCTACCACTGGATCGCTTGGTACCGGGAAGGGCAGGCGGTCGATGACAACCAGGCTCAACGCCTCGCCGGGGATGTCGATCCCCTGCCAGAACGAACGGGTGGCAAACAGTACCGCATTGCCGGCCGTTTGGAACTGCCGGATCAATTCGGCGCGCGGTGCATCACCCTGGCGCAGCAGTGGGAAGGACAGGTGCGGGCTGGTCGTGTCGTAGACGTAACGCATGCGGCCATAGCTCGTGCACAGCACCAGCGCCCGCCCCCCGCTGTACGTCACCAGCCGGTACACCTCACGCGCCAGCTCCAGCAGATACGTCTCTTCGGGCGCACCGCCAGACGGCGGTACCAGGTGCGGGGCGACGTAGATCAACACCTGGTGGGTGTAATCGAACGGGCTGGGCACGTCGAGCGTTTGACAGTCAGCCGGTGCACCCACCTGGTGGCGAAAATAGGCGTAACCGTCCCCGGTGCGCAAGGTAGCCGACGTACACACCACTGTCGGCACTTTCTCGAACAGACTCTTCTGCAAAAATCCACCAACTTCCAAGGGGCGCTGGATCACCATCAGGCTGTTGGCTGCTGACCCTGACCGCTCCCCTTCACCGAGCATTTCGACAAAACGCACGCGTCCGGGTGGTTCGGGCGCGGCCATCATCTGCAGCTCGATCTGCAGCAGGTTCAGGTAGTCGACGAAGCGGTGAAACTCGACGTTCATTTCCTCCGTGGCATAGGGCGCTTTGATCTTGCCCAGATGGTCGGCGCAGTCGGCCAGCAGACGGCTGACCTCGGCAATGGTGGGTTGTTCGCCGACCAGCGCCCAACGCCCCACCGCGGCGGTGGGCGCCTCCTGGCTCAGCAGGGCAAACAGCTGGTTGTTGGCCCGCTGCAGCTCGCTGCGCAGCTCGCCGGGGAGGTAGAACGTGGTATGGTGGCTGCTGAGCACGCCGTTGAGCCGGGCATAGGTCAGGCTCAACTGCAGGGCGGTGGCCGTGTACTGTGGGAGCTCATGGGCTTCGTCGATGACCAGGACGTCGGGCACAGTGAAGAAGGCGTTTTCACTGTTGAGGTTGAGCGCCAGCAGCGAATGGTTGACCACCGCCACATCGGCATTTTCCAGGCGGCGTTTGGCCCGCTCGAAAAAACACTGTTTGAAGAGGCCGCAGTGGTTGCCCAGGCATTCGTGGTTTTCGATGGTCAGGTCAGGCCGCAGGGCCGCCGGCACGTCGAGCGCATCGAGTTCACCGTGCTCGGAGCGAGCCCAATCCATGAAACGCTGGGCGTTGAAACCGGCGCGCGTGTGCGTCTCGTTGGGCCGTTTGGCCATGTGATCGAGCCTGCGGTTGCAGATGTAGTTGCTGCGCCCCTTGAGCAGAGCGGCTTTGAACGACCAGGGGGCCGCCTGCTGCAGCGCCGGGATGTCTTTGAGCCAAAGCTGGTCCTGCAGAAGCTTGTTGGCCGTCGCCACCATGATGCGGCGTCCCGACCAGATGGCGGGGACCAGGTAGGCAAACGATTTCCCCGACCCGGTGCCAGCCTCGATGAGCACGGGCTGCTTGTTGTGGATCGCCTCCAGAATGGCGTTGGCCATTGCAAGCTGACCCGGACGCGCGTGGTAGCGCGCACCGAGCAGCTGCGCAATCGGGCCGTCTGGCCCAAAAACGGCTGCCAGGTCGACGCGCCGCCGGGGGGCCGGTGTCCGGGTGGGGGTGTCCGGTTCGCGGATAGCGATCTGTTCCCACACCTCGAGCGGTGGCCCCATGTCGAGGTCAGCCGGATCGAACACCGGCGGCGGCGCCACGCCATGCGGGCGTGGGTCGCGCGGGGCATCGTCATCCGGCACGGATGTCAGGAGTGTCTGGGCCTCGTCGTTATCCGGAACCAGCGTAAGCAGGTCGGTCAGGATGATGCGGGTCGCGCGCCAGCGCTGGCGGCGGAGCGCCCGCTGGGCTGCCTGCAGGGCGAAGCCGATGGCGTTTTCACGCCGGGCTGGCGCTTCGCCGATGGCCGGTGGCAGGCGCAGGACGCGTCCCCGCACCGCCAGGGCATCGGCCAGCAAGATCACTTCGCGCCAGCAGCGCGGCGTGGCTTCTTTGAACAGGTCACGCGCAACCCGGATCAGGTGCTCGGCGTTGGCCTGGTCGATCGACTGGCGAAACGTCTCGTCGAGGTCTTCGTGGGCCACCTGCTGTGTGATGCCTTCCGCCGCCAGCAGAACAGCCTGGCGCAGGAGCACCAGGCTGTCTTCCGGTGTGCCACCATTGTCACGCAGCTCGGCGGCCAGTTGGAGTACCTGCTGCGTTTCGCCAGCCGAAAAGGGAGTCAAGGGACTTGCACTCCTATGGTGGTGTGCGGTGGTTCAGCGAATCTCGAAGCTGTACTGGGCTTTTTCAGTCGTTACCGGCGTCAGCGCACTGACAATCAGGTAGGCGCTGCCATTGCTGCCCACATCGGTCAGATCAAGGGTGCCGCGACCATCAGGACCAACATCCAGCCGCTGCACCGTGACACCGTCGCGCCCCGGTTCGACGACCTGGACCAGCCACTCCTGCCGCAGGCGGTTGTTCGTGCGCAGCCAGCCCGCACTCTCCCAGCCGCCATCGTCGGTCTCGAAGTCGCTGCTGTAACCGATTTCGGGGATCGAGATGTCGTCGATCAACATGCCCGGGTTGTTCACGGCGTCGTCGGTGATGTACTGGAACCGCACGAGCACTTCCTGCCCGGCGAACGGGGTGAGGTCGATCTGCTCCTCGACCCAGTCGGGTCGCGCACCGCTGCCGCTCGTCCCCG
>JAYRNS010000659.1:0-2097 GCA_041912075.1 Anaerolineae bacterium | reverse complement strand
TGCTGGCCAGCGTGCAGCTGGTCGCCGGCGCTTTCGATCTGGCGTCGCGGCCGGCAGCGCTGTTGGGCAGGTACCTGCCCTACGTGATCGTGGTCCTACTGGTTGGCGGAGCACTCCTATCGCTACGCCTATTCCTGCGCGCGTCCTCACTGCGCCGGCGCCGTCAGGCCGGTGCACTGCTGGTCACGATCGTGCTAGCCGGCCTGGCTTGGGGCGGGTTCACGCTCTATGACCGGCTGCGCCCCCCAGACGGCTTCTTGGTGCTCATCGCCGATTTCGATGGCACGAATGCCACGCGCAAGGGCGATTTTGCCGGCCGCATTGGTGCCGAGCTGACCCGCGAGTTGGCAGCCCTGGGCGACACCGTCACCATCGAGCGCAGCCTGGAGACCTACGCTGACGCCGAATCTGCCCAGGCCGCCGGTCGCAGCCGCAAGGCTGGCATGGTCATCTGGGGCGCCTACGACGATTTTGGTGTCACCCCGCACGTCGAACTGCTGCGGCAGCCGTCGCTGCAGCCGGGGCCGTCTTTCCCCCAGCTGGTGCTTGACACGTTGGGCCCGGCCACGGCCGAAGCAGCCGCCAGCACGGTGCCATCCCTGGCGAACGATATCTCTTACCTGACCCGTGCGCCGTTGGCGACCACCGACCTGGACCTGTTCGCCGCACACGGGCCAGACCAGTTGACCTACCTGGTGTCGGCAATTCTGGCCACGGGTCTGTATGCTGACGGTCAGTACGCCGATGCACTGGCGCTGTTTGACAAGGCACTGGCGAATGCCGAAGCCAGCGGCACGACCCTGGGTGGTCAGGCGCAGGTCACCTTTCAACGCGCCATGGTCGAGTACGCCCTGGGAGAAACCGGCCAGGCCGCGGCTGACCTGGAGAAGGCAGCCGCCATCGCCCCCGATCTCTTTGCCGCCCACTACAACCTGGCAGTCCATTACGCCAGCACGTGCAGCGTGCCGGATGCCCTGGCGCGAGCGGTTGCGGAAGCGGAGACCGCCGTTCGCCTGCGCCCGGACCGTGCCGAAGCACATCGCCTGCTGGGCAGTCTCTACCAGCAGGCCGGGCGCACTGGGGAGGCCGTGCGTTCGCTGCAGACCGCCCTGGCGCTGGACGACCAGGACCCGATCACCTACCAGGCACTCGCCGCGGCGTACAACGCGTTGGGCGACGAATCGGCGGCGATCCAGGCCAGCCAGCAGGCGGTGGCACTGCGTCAGGCTGCGCTGACGGCAGCGCCGGACGATACGTTCGACGCACAATTGGCGTTGGGGGATGCCTTCGTCGGTGCCGGCGACTATGCGCCGGCCATTGCGGCGTACCAGGCGGCGGCCACCCTGCAGCCGACAGCGGCCGCACCCCAGCGTGGCCTGGGTAATGCCTACTACTGGCAGGGTCACCTGGACCAGTCCATCGCCGCCTATCAGCGGGCCGCAGCTTTGGCGCCGCAGGACCCGGCAGCACCACTGCTGGCTGGTCTGGTGCAGGCGCAGCAGGGTGACATCGCCGGTGCCATCGCTTCGCAGCAAGCAGCGGCCCGGCTGGAGACCTGCGATCCGGCCCCCTATCTCCTGCTGGGTGGACTCTATTTCCAGCAGAACGACTACATCAGGGCCGCAGAGGCCTATGAGTCCGCGCTGGCCGTGAACCCAGGCAATGCCAACGCCTGGTACGTGTTGGGCAGTTTGCGCCGTCTGCAAGACGATCTGGCCGGCGCAGCCGAGGCCGCGCAGAAGGCGGTCGACCTCGATCCCAACATCGTCGAGGCGCAGCGTGTGCTGGCGACGTCACGATTCCGCCTGGGTGACGCCGCCGGTGCCCTGCCGGCCGCGCAGGCACTGGCCCGCCTGGAACCACAAACCGCCGCCAACCAGTCCTTATTGGGAGACATCTACCTCAGTTTGCAGCGTTGGGACGCTGCTGTCCAGGCCTATGAGGCGGCCCTGGCACTGGAAGACAGTGCCAGCACCCACGTGCTCCTGGGTATGGCGCAGCTCGAATCCGGCCAAACCGCGGCCGCGGTCGAGCAGATGCAGGCCGCCCTGACCTTGGAACCAAACAACCACCAGGCCTGGCAGGGCCTGGGCAGCG
>JAYRNS010000658.1:0-1668 GCA_041912075.1 Anaerolineae bacterium | reverse complement strand
CGGGGCGCCGTGTTGCCGTGCCAGACGGATTTCTGCGCTGGCACTGTGCATGGCGCTGACCGGCGTTCCCGTTTGCAGGCGGTAACGGCCGGCGTGCTGGCAGGCGACGGGATGGGTCAGGGCGTAAATCCCGCCATGTGCCGCCGATTCCCGCCAGCCATACGGCGACTGGTGGGCGCTGCCGATCGGTAAGCGCCAATTGGCACCATGCAGGGTGGCCAGTCGCAACGGGTAGCGCGCACTCAAGCGCGGCTTGGCCCATATCCCCAGGTCGTGCGCCGCTATCGCCTGTCGGCTGAACGGCTGGGTCAGCCACCAGCGTGATGGCTGACGCGATTTGGCAAAAATGCCGAGATCGGCCGGCGTTGCATGATCGGCCCGGATCGGCTGCGTCAGATACCACGCGGTGGTCAGGCGCCGGCGGGCGATGAACACATAGTGCAGCCCGCCGGTGATGCCAGGCGCAGGAATGCCGATCTGGCCCACCAGTTGTGGCGGGTTGCTCAGCGTGGCGCTGATCTGTTGCGCCGGTATGCCAATGCCGGCATTGAGCTGGATTGGCACCGCCAGCAGCAGATTACCGGCCAGTTGCTGGCTGGGAATGCCGATCGTGCCGCTGAGATTGCTGTTCGACAGCAGGCCGGTCAGGGTTTGTTTCGGAATGCTCCACGCCATCGCGCCGTGCTCCGATCAGTTGGCCGGCTGAGTGATGGTGCAGTTGGTGAGGGTGACATTGCCGCCACTGACGATGCTGGTGGTATTGATGATGAAATCGGTTCCGGTCGTACCTACCGAGCCGTCGATATTGCGCGTGCCGTCGGTGAGCCGCGCCCAGCCCGCTGTGCCGGTCGCGATGGCTGTGCCCTGGGCCTGTGTGCCGGTGGCCAGGCCGGCGGAACCATTGGCGCTGGCGTTGAATCCCTGCAACTGGATTTCCACCAGCAAGGTGCCAGTCGGGGCCGAACCGGCGCTGGCCGGCTGGCTGCCGCTATAGACGCGCAAGGTGGCATAGCCAAGGTTGCCGGTCAGGCTGTCGACGATCAGGTTGCGGGTGTCGGTATTGAAGCGGATGGTCATGCTGTCCCTCAATGCGTGTCAGAAATAGGTCACCACGGCCGTCACACTGTCACCCGGATCAACCCGCCCGAAATCCACCGCCACGCCGATGGTGTTGTCCCCCGGTGTGTCGTGCCGGCCATTGAAGTAGGTTGCGAAATTCGTGCGCCAGGACTGGTCGCTGCCGGTGCCGGTGGCAAACCCGGCACAGTCGATGCGCATGTGCAGGGTGCCGTTGGCATGGCTGGCCGAGACCTGATTGCTGCTGAAGCGGTGACGGGTTTCCCAGCCCACCTTGTCCCCGTCCATTTGCGGGTCGGTGGTCGGGTCCGGATCGATGAAACGTGCGTAGCGCAGATGATGTGACTGCTGGCTGGTGTTGATCAGCGTCACCGTGCAGCGTATGCCGTGGTCGATGGCCTGGTAGACGTGCACCACCGTCAGCCCGTCACAACAGATACGGGTTCGCGCGGTTTGCTCGTTGCCCGAGGCGCAGGTCTTGAAGCCTGAGCCCTGTAGATTGTTGGCGGTCAGCCAGCCCTCGACGGTAAACCCCTCAAACGGCGAACCGGGTGCGAGAAACTCCACCCCGCCAATCGCAAGACCCGGCTG
>JAYRNS010000657.1:0-1899 GCA_041912075.1 Anaerolineae bacterium | reverse complement strand
CGGCGGGACACCGGCGACGCAGCCCTTCGAGTATGCCCGCCGCTCTCCCCAGCGCTATGCCCTCGGTTTCAAACAAATGACGCTGGCCATCGTGCACGGCACGGCCGACACCAAGGTGCTGCCCCACCATGCGCAGCAGATGTATGATGCCGTCACTGCCATGGGGCCAGCCAACCTGGAGCTCCACTGGTACGTCGGCGGTCACGACGACGACCCGGCACCGTGGGGCGCCGAATGGGCCTTCGGCTTCTTGCAGCAGTTCACGCGGGCGGCCAACCCGGCACGCATCGCCATCACGACCGATGAAAGCCGCAGCGTCAACTGGCTGCAGATCACGCAGTACGGCATACCGCACTGGACGTCGGCCGACGTGGCGTTCGGCGGGTCGGGTGGCTCGATCAGCGGTGTGATCACAGAAGCGCTGGGGTCCGACATCCGCTTCAACGTTGCCAACCTGGGGCTGCCGGGCACCGGTTCCTATGTGCTGGAGCGCGACAACCTGGCCACGGGAGAGCACCGCATCGACCTCCTGGCCGCCAGCGGCGGATGGGTCGGTTTTTACTTCAGCAGCGGTTCGTGGGGCATCCGGCTCACACCAGGGGTGAATACGCCCACGCCGCCGCCCACACCCACACCCACGCCCACCGCAACGCCCACCGCCACACCGACGCCCACGTTGGGTCAGGTGGTGGGGGTGACATTTGTTGACCTGAACCGCGATCAGGTGCGCCAGACTGGCGAGCCGGGTGTGAGCGGCGTGACAGTGACGCTGCGCCAGGGAGCGGCAGTCCTCGCCACGGATGTCACCGATGGCGAGGGACATTACCGGTTTGCCAGTCTGGTGGCCGGCAGCTACAGTGTCACCGTCACGGTACCGCCGGCCTTTGTTCCGCTGGGCCCGGTGAGCCAGGGGATTGTCGTCAATGTTGGGGGCAGCATACCGGTCGACTTTGCCCTGTATCCAATGCAGTACCAGTTCATGCCGATGTTGCGGTAGGTTGATGATGGATCTCGTTACCTTCTACGACGAATACTGGCGTAACAAACCCGATCTGTTCGATCAGGTGCGTCTGGATATCGTTGCCAGTCACGTCATGCCCGGCGGGCGCGTATTGGCGGTGGACTGTGGCCCTGGGGTGTTGGCACGCCAATTGGCTGACAAGGGGTGCCAGGTGATCGGCACCGACATGGCGCAGGTGGCCGTGGCGCGAGCCCAGGCGAAAGGCATCGAAGCCTACCAGGTGGATTTGGACGTGGCGCCGCTGCCGTTTGGCAATGGACAGTTCGACACGGTTGTGTCCGATTCAGGGTTGGAGCACCGCTATCACTTCGATCGGGCGTTCGACGAGTGTGTACGGGTGCTCAAACCGGGGGGAAGGCTGGTGCTGCTGCTGCCCAACATGGCGCACTGGCGCTGCCGCTGGTGGGTGCTGACCGGGCACTTCCCCTACGTACGCAATACACCGACCGATCTGACACACCTGCGCTTCTTTACGCTGCCTGACGTCAGGCGTATGCTGTCCGCCCGGCAGGTGCACGTCACGCGGACCGACGGTAGTGCCAGCCTGTGGGTCACGGGGTTGTATCCGCTTTTCCTGCGCTGGCCAGGCATACGCCAGGCCTACACCTGGCTGGCACGTCACTGGCCAGCGTTGTTTGCACGCGATTTTATTGTCATTGGGACAAAAGATTGGTGACAAACAGAGTTGTCACCAACGTTTTGTGCCCTACGGATTGCGGGTGCGGTCTGACGAGGTCTTGCCGTTGTGGGGATGCGCGGTGGTTGGGGATGACGTCACAGCAGGAGCTGTGACCTACGGCAGAGGGTGTCTGCTCGTAGTAGGCAGCTCGGAGGTTGGGGTTGACGTCACAGCTGGTGGTCTGGCCTAGTGCAGAGGG
>JAYRNS010000656.1:0-5993 GCA_041912075.1 Anaerolineae bacterium | reverse complement strand
GCCGCCTCCACCACCTGCTCGCAGTTGTCGAGCAGCAGCAGGACCTCGTTGTCGCGCAGGTGGGCTTGCAGCTGGGCCAGGAGCGGACCGCTGCCCGCCTCCTGCATCCCCACCGCCTGCGCAATCACCGACAGCACCAGCTGCGGGTCGTCCACCGGCGCCAGGGCGACGAAAAACACCCCGTCGGCGAAGTGGTCCACCTCCTCGGCTGCCACCTGCAGCCCCAGCCGCGTCTTGCCGATGCCGCCGGGACCGCTGAGCGTCACCAACCGCACCCCCGGCGCGGCCAGCAGCGCACGCACCGCCGCCACCTGCTCCTCGCGCCCCACCAGCGGGGTCAGCAGCACCGGCAGGTTGTGCGGGCGGCTGCTCAGCGTCAGCAGCGGCGGGAAGACTCCGGGCAGACCGGGTGCCACCACCTGGTAGACGTGCTCCGGCCGCGCCAGGTCCTTGAGCCGGTGCTCGCCCAGGTCGTGCAGGGTGACGCCTGCCGGCAGACAGTCGTGCACCAGCCCGGCCGTCACCCCCGAAACCAGCACCTGGCCGGGGTGACCGGCGCTGCGCAGCCGTGCACAGCGGTTGACGGCTGACCCGTAGTAGTCCCCGGCGCGCAGATCGGCCTCGCCGGTGTGCAGCGCCAGGCGCACCTTGAGCGGTGTCGCAGGCGGCCAGGGCTCGGACAGCCGCGCCTGCGGCACGGCGACCGCGGCGGCCAGGGCATCGCTGGCACGGGCGAAGACGGCAAAGCGGCTGTCACCTTCGCCGCGCGGGCGCACGACGGCGCCGTCGTGCGCGGCGACGCACGACTCGATCAGGGCATCGTGGCGGGTCAGGGCGGCACGCATGGCATCGGGCTGTTCTTCCCACAGCCGCGTGCTGCCGGCGACGTCGGTGAAGAGGAAGGTGACGGTTCCGGTGGGTAGATCGGTCATCGCGTGTCGAGCCTCGGGTTGGCGGGATGGCTGAAGTGTACTCGCGGGTGGAGGGAGTGTCAAGCCGCGCTTGAAATGTGTGGACGATGACGCTATAATGCAGGCGTCGTTTCAACTCCACGCCAATTTGGAATACCGTGCCAGTTCTCAAACTTCTGCTTCTCGGCTCGCCGCAGATCGAGCTCGACGGTCAAGCCATCCAGATCGAGCGCCGCAAGGCACTGGCCCTGTTGGCCTACCTGGCCGTGACGGGCGAGACGTTTGCACGCGAGGCACTGGCGACGCTGTTGTGGCCCGAACAGGACACCGCGCGCGCGCTGGCTTACCTGCGTCGCACGCTATGGGAGGTCAACCAGGCCGTGGGCAAGGGCTGGATCGAGCTGGAACAGGAGAAGGTACGGCTGGAGACTTCACACGGGCTGTGGCTGGATACGGCGCAGTTCACCGCCCTGCTGGCACCGTGTCGGGCGGCCGACGCACCACCCTCCTGCCAGGATGCGCTGGCTGAGGCGGCAGCCCTATACCGCGGCGACTTTCTGGCCGGCTTTCAGGTACAGGACAGCGCCGAGTTCGAGGAGTGGCAGTTTCTCCAGGCCGAAAGGCTGCGCGGCGACCTGGCATTCGCCCTGCATCACCTGGCGGCCGGCCACGAAGCCCAGGCGGCCTACGCGCAAGCCCTGCCCTATGCGCAGCGTTGGCTGGCCCTCGACAACCTTGAAGAAGCCGCCCACCGCCAGTTGATGCGCCTCCATGCACAGAGCGGCCAGCGTGCCGCGGCCATCCGCCAGTATGAGCTGTGTACGCGTACACTGCGCGATGAGCTGGGCCTTGCACCGTCACCGGAAACTGTGGCGCTCTACGAGCAAATTCGGCGCAGCGAGCTGGGTTCACCTCGGGTACCAGGTATCTCCGCAGCCAGCCCTGCGCCCACAGCGCCACCCACTGCACTGCTGCGCCGTGTGCTGCCCGCGCCGCCTACGCCCTTCGTGGGACGAGACAGCGAGCTGGCTGAAATCGAGGGGTTGGTGGCAAGCAATGGCCACCGCCTGCTGACCCTGATGGGGCCGGGGGGTAGTGGCAAGACCCGCCTGGCCATTGCGAGTGCCGCCAGACTGGCCGATCACCACACCGACCTGTGCGCCGATGGCGTGTACTTCGTGCCCCTGGCACCACTGCAGACTTCTGATGCGCTGGTTCCAGCCGTCGCGGCGGCGCTGCAGTTTGGTTTCTACACTGAAGGTGGCGAGCCCCACCAGCAGCTGCTCAACTATCTGCGCGAAAAACGAATGCTGGTCATCCTCGACAACTACGAGCACCTGGTCGATGAGATCGGTCTGCGTCTGCCGGTGGACATTCTGGCCACAGCACCCGGCGTCAGGCTGCTGGTGACCTCGCGCACGCGCTTGAACATCCAGGGTGAACAGCTGTATGCGATGACCGGCATGCGTACACCGGAACCAGCGGCCGTCGAACTTTGGATCGATCCACTGGCCGAAGCCGGATCCTACAGTGCCCTGCGGCTGTTTATACAGAGCGCCCGCCGTGTCCAGCCCAGTTTCACCCTGACGGCCAGCAATCTTGCAGACGTAGCCCGCATCTGTAAGCTGGTAGATGGTATGCCGCTGGGCATCGAGCTTGCCGCCAGCTGGCTGGAAGTGCTGGCCCCGGCCGAGGTCCGGGCCGAGATCGAGAAAAGCCTCGATTTCCTGGAAACATCTCTGCTGGACATGCCGGCCCGCCAGCGCAGCATTCGTGCCGTGTTCGACGCATCCTGGGCGATGCTGACCGCGGCCGAGCGCGACACCTTGCAGCGCCTGGCGGTCTTTCGCGGCAGCTTCAGCCGCGCGGCGGCCGAACAGGTCGCCGGTGCCAGTTTACGCACCCTGCTGACCTTATCCAACAAGTCGTGGCTGCAGCGACACTCAGATGACCGCTATCACGTCCATGAGCTCCTCCGCCAGTACGCCCATACCCAATTGGAGAACGACCCCACAGCATGGGTGCAGGCGCGCAGCGCCCATGCCGCGTACTATGCAGACTTTGTTGCGGCGCAGGAAAAGCAGATGGCCAGTCCACAGCGGCGTGTGGCAACGTCGGTCATGCAACAGGAATTCGACAACGTGGTCGTTGCCTGGCAGTGGCTGGTGGATTGGGGACAGTTCGATGTGCTGACCCAGTCGATGTTGGGTGGCGTGGTACGGCATGCCGTGGTTTTCCAGCGCGGCGATCAGTCATGGTCGATGATGAAGCGGGCGCGCCAGACCCTGGAAGCACGGGCCAACACGCCGCAGTCGCAGCTCGATCTGGCAATCCTGCTCACCGCGGAGGCACTCCTGGGTCTCGTGATCTGGGTTACTCCCGCCGTGGCTGGCTGGGTGTCGGCCACGCCGCGTGTCATCATTCGCCAGGCCTGGGACATTGTGTGCAGACTGCCGGCGCTCCCGCCCACGGTGTGGACCGTCTTGCTCGGCGACCTGGTCGCCGGCCACATCGACTTCGCCGAAGGTCACCAGGCCTTGGGTGAGTTGCTGCCTGTTCTGCGTACCGGCGACGACCGCTGGCTGCTTGCCTTTGCCCTGCGTATCTACGCCCGCCAGATCACGGTCAGGGCGGCCGATCATGCCGCGGCCCTTCAGCTGCTGGCCGAAGCTCTGACCATCCAGCAGCAGATCGGGGACGACCTGGAACAGGCGGCCATTCTGGCCGATCTTGCTAATCTGGCCATGGAAACCCAAGCCTACACCGAGGCGGCTGATCTGTGGCGAGCCGCGCACGACACTTTTGTCCGCGTGGGAGATATGGCCAATGCCGGTTATATGACCTGGCGCCTGGGCGACGTCAGCATCGAGCATGGCCACTTCAACGAAGCCTTTGATTTGTTTCACGAAGCACAGCACATCTTCCGTCAATCCGGCTTCCGCGGCCAGGAAATCGACTGCGTACACAACGAGAGCATTCTGGCCCTGCGTTACGGCACGATCGAACATGCCCGTCGCACGCGACAGTATTGCCTGGAGGTCAATGAGCAGCTTGGACTGGCGCTCAGTGTGGCCTGGAGCAAGTGGGAGTTGGGTGACATCGAACGGGTCGACGGTCATGTCGAACGGGCGCGTGCGCTGTACCAGGAGGCATACCGCGGTTTCCTGACGCACGACGTACCCTTTGGTATTGCCTACTACCATCGTGGGCTGGGTGAGCTTGCCCTGGCGACAGGCGATTTTGCCGAGGCACAAGCCCAGATCCACATGAGCCTCGACAACCTGCGGACCGCGCACAATCGCTGGACCACTGCCTACGTCTTGAGTCTTGCCGGCCGTGCGGCAGTGGGTCTGGCTGACGATGCCGCCGCGGCGCGCACGCTGGCCGAAGCACTGGATACCACCGTGCGGCTCGGACAGCACGGACTGATGATGGTGCCACTGGCTGCAGTTGCCCAGCTGTGGGCAGCCACGGGAAATACGGAAGCGGCCATCCGGCTGGCAGCATTTGTGGCGCAGCACTGGGCCACGTGGCACGAGACGCGCCGGTATGCCATCACAACCCGAACTCAGGTTGCGGCGATGCTGCCTGCACCCGTGGTGGAAGCGGCGGTGCGCGAGGGCGAGGCGCTCGATATGGCGGGGGCACTGGCTCTGGCGGGTGTCGAGGGCCAGGGGTTGGGGATTGGGGGTTGGGGGTTGGGGATGAGGAGAGGTGGATTGGGTTTCGACACGAATCAGACGGAGCGTGAGTCTGTTTTGAGGGGATTGCGTCCATGATCGTGGTCACACGGGTGCCGTCGGAGGCGCTGGTGGATTGTGAACTGACGTATGTGGCGCGTGAGCCGATCGACCTGGCGCGGGCGTTGGTGCAGCATCAGGCGTACAACCATGCTTTGCGCCTGTGTGGGGCTGAGGTCGAGGTGCTGCCAGCCGCGGCGGACTTGCCCGATGCCGTCTTTGTCGAAGACACGGCGGTCGTCCTCGATGAGCTGGCAGTGGTCACCTGGCCGGCCAGCCCGGCCCGGCAAACGGAGGTGGCGCTGATCGAGCCGGTGCTGCGCGGCTGGCGAGATGTGGCACACGTGATGCCGCCGGCTACCCTGGAGGGAGGTGACGTGCTGCGCCACGGGCGCACCCTGTTCGTGGGATGGTCGGTGCGCACAAACCGCGCCGGCATCGACAGTCTGCGTTCCCTGGCGGAGCCGCTGGGCTACCAGGTGGTGCCGGTGGCGGTCACCGGCTGCCTGCATCTCAAAACGGCCTGCACGGCACTCGACGACCGGACCGTACTGATCAATCCGGCGTGGATTGATCCCGAGCCGTTTGCTGCGCTGCACCAGGTCCTGGTCGATCCAGCAGAACCGTGGGGTGGCAACGTGCTGCGCCTCAACGGGCGCGTGCTGATGAACCAGGCCTTCCCGCGGACGCTGGATCAGGTGGCGAGACTGGGCTACGACATCATCGGGGTCGACATCTCCGAGTTTCTCAAGGCCGAAGCCGGTCTCACCTGTATGAGCTTGATGGTGCCGGGTATGACTCTGCCGCATGCCAGCGCGTGGGCTTGACTTGCGGTGCCGCTCGTGTATACTCGCTACCAGGCTGATCAGAGCCGTCAATCGTAAACCGCCGCGGCGGAGGAACTATGCCAGACTGCCCCAGTTGTGGAACCTGGAACCCCGACGACAAACGTGTGTGCTGGCGCTGCCAGACTGAGCTGCCCAAACCGGCACCACCCAAGAAGAAACGCCAGCTGACCTCGAACTGGATCTTGATCATTGCCTTGATCATGATCCTGGTGTGGTTTGCGGTACAGTTTTTCTGGATTGCCTCGTCGCGCTGAGAGACTGCGTGAAGCGCTTATCTGAGGCCGCGCAGATCGTGGCATCGCCGGCCGCCATGGTCGATCGATTGCTGGCATGGGCCGCTACCCAGGCGCGGTCCCTGCCCTGGCGCATGCCCGGTGTGACCGGGACGCGCAACCCCTACCACGTTTGGGTCAGCGAGGTTATGCTGCAGCAGACGCAGGTGACCACCGTCATTCCCTATTACGAACGTTGGCTACAGCGTTTTCCAACCATCG
>JAYRNS010000655.1:0-2223 GCA_041912075.1 Anaerolineae bacterium | reverse complement strand
GCTGCCGCTCGCGCTGGTCTTTGCCGAGGCCGGGTACGAGGTGGTGGGCATCGATATCGATGCGCGCAAAGTCGAAGCTATCAACTACGGGGTTTCCTACATCGAAGATATCACCGCCGCCACGCTGGCGCGCTTTACGACGCGGCGTGACGGGGGAGGCCGGCTGTGGGCGACCAGTGATTTTTCAATGCTGGCAACCTGTGACGCGGTGAGCATCTGCGTACCCACGCCCTTGGGCAAAACCGGGGACCCCGACATTTCATTTATCATCAGCGCCGCCGATGAGATTGCCCGCCACCTGCGTCCGGGGATGCTGATCGTGCTCGAGAGCACGACGTACCCTGGCACGACGACCGAGGTGATTCTGCCCCGACTTGCCAACCATGACAGTGCTTTCAAGGCAGGTGTCGATTTCTTCCTTTGTTTTTCACCCGAACGTGTCGATCCCGGCCGCACCGATTGGACGACGCACAACACACCCAAAGTCCTGGGTGGCGTCACACCCGCCTGTCTGGCGGTGGGCCAGGCCCTGTACAGCTCGGCGATCCAGACGATCGTGCCGGTGTCGTCGACCGAAACCGCCGAAATGGTCAAGCTCCTGGAGAATACCTTTCGCGCGGTCAACATCGGGCTGGTCAACGAAGTGCTGCTGATGTGCGACAAGTTGGGGCTCGACGCCTGGGAGGTCATCGAAGCCGCCGCTACCAAACCGTTTGGTTTTATGAAATTCACACCGGGGCCGGGTCTCGGCGGGCATTGTATCCCTATCGACCCGCTCTACCTGTCGTGGAAGCTCAAGACGTTGGACTACAAGGCGCGATTCATCGAGCTGGCCAGCGAGATCAACACCGCCATGCCCCGTTATTGGGTCCAGAAAGTGCAGGACGCCCTCAACGAGATTGGCAAACCGGTCAAAGGCAGTCGTATTCTGGTGCTGGGCATTGCCTACAAACGAGACGTGAGTGACCTGCGCGAATCGCCGGCCCTGGACATCATTCACCTGCTGGAGGAAAAAGGCGCCCAGGTGAGTTACCACGACCCGCACGTGTCTTCGTTCCAGGTCGATGGCATGGAGATGGTGGGTGTGAGTGACCTGGATGGCGCGGTGGACACCGCCGACTGCGTGGTGATCGCCACCGATCATTCACGATACGACTGGCCGGCGATTCAGACCCGAGCCCGGGTGCTGGTCGATACCCGCCATACCCTGTCGGTGGCAGCCGGCGTGGGGTATGTGGTGACCCGTTGAAGACTCCCGAACTCGACAAGGCAGACCCAGCGTGGACCTACTGAACTTTATCGCAGAGATGCGGCTGGCACTCTACCAGTGCGGCCAGGTGGCACAGGCCTTACAGGGTCGCGTGGCGCGCGAAGACAAGGCACCCGACTCGGTGCACCAGGTGAGCACGGCCGTCTCCGTGGTCGACCGTGTGTGCCAGGAGATTCTGCTGCTGCACGCCGCACGTGTGGCACCTGGTCTGGAAATCCAAAGTGAGGAGCTGGCCGACTGCCCGGCCCCGATTGCTGATCTGTTTGCCAACAACCGCCACCGCTACGTGCTCGTGTTGGACCCGGTCGATGGTTCGGGGGATTTCCTGGACGGGAAAAATACCTATGCTCACATGCTTGGCCTGCTCGACCAGGACACAGGCCGCATGGACTGCGGGATGATCTATTTCCCCGCGCGTCAGCAGCTGTACGTCGGCCTGCGCAGCACAGGCGCGTTCGCGGCGCACGGATTTTGGGGTCCGCTGTATCCCCTGACCGCCGGCCAGCCGCCGCGTACGGTCGAAGACGTCAAGCGACTGCTGCCAGCCGATTTCGAGGTGTTTGCTGAGCTCGGTTTCACCGTGGTGCCGCCAGCCAGTGGCTCGGCCGCATTCGAGCTGATGCGGGTGAGCCAGGGGGAACTGGGGGTGATGGTCATGCGCCAGTTTCATGGCCACGACAGCGCCATCAACAGCGTGTTGATCGAAGCATTGGGTGGTGTCGTGCTGACGGCGCCCGGCCAGCCGGCCACGTACGACAAGTCGATGGCGCGCATGCCGCTGGTGGTGCTGTCGTTGTCCGCGGCCTATGCCGGGGAACTGGTGGCGCGTTTGTGAAAGGATCGAGCCGTGGTAAAGGGTTCCAAGACCAGCCGTTTCGGCACCACACAACGCATCAACCATGACGCCACGGCCTATTACAGCTCGAAACTGTATACAGGGCTGGCCGGCGATG
>JAYRNS010000654.1:0-4213 GCA_041912075.1 Anaerolineae bacterium | reverse complement strand
TCCCAGGTTCGCAGCCTGAGACAGGTCGATTATACACCATCCCCATCCCTACGCAAAGCGTCCTCCCATCCAATATCCAACTTCCATCAATACCTCAACCGCGTCCCCACTGCCGCTTCAGGGTCGCAGAGTACCCGCTCGAGTGCGCCGGCCTGCTCCCCGCTGAAAAAGCGCACGGTCAGGTCTGGCAGCTCGTTGACCAGGCGCGCCATGGCCTGCACTTTGCTGGCCATTCCACCCGTCACGTCGGTGGCGTGTGACCCTGACAGACCATCGGCCAGGCCGGCCACATCCCTGGCGGTCAGCTCGGCCACGTGGCGTGCCTGCGGGTCGAGCAGTGGGTCACGCTCGTACACGCCATCGACGATACCGGCCAGCAGAATGACCTGCGGCCGCAGGCGGTGTGCCAGAAAAGCAAACACCTCTTCGGTGGAGACGATCGTGCCGCCGCGCACGGCATCCAATGCCACGTCCCCATGCACCAGGGGCAAAAGGCCGTGATCGAGCGCAGCACTGACAGGACGATCGGCCATGGCGACCAGTTCCCCGTCACGGCACCAGGCACTGGCTGAGGGCGACAGCGACCACACAGGCAGGCCGGCCGCAGCGAAGATATCGGTCACCACACGGTTGAGACGGGCGGCAATCCGCGCCGTTTCGGCAAAACCGCGCCAGCCCGCCGCGGTATGTACGCCCTCGCGCGTCCGATGGGCGCGAGCCACCACGTGGCCAAACGACCCGCTGCCGTGCCCCAATACGAGACGCAAGTCCGGCCGCTGCGCCAGGGCAACCGCCGTTTCGGCCGCCAGCCGCTCGATAACCTGGGTGCGTGCGGTGGCCACCGCCCGCTTGTCGGTGACCAGCGAGCCACCAAGTTTAAGAAAAACCAGGGTCATCGAAACCTACGCCTCGGTCGCGGCTGTATAGAGTGTTTTCGTCACGACTACCTGCGCGCCGTCGATGGTAATCCAGTCACCGGTCGCAATCTGCGCTACGTCGATCCGGTCAACCATTGGGATGTCGGCAATGATAGCCCCAACCGCCACGATGGCTTCACTTTCACGATTGATCATCGCCGCCGGCGCCACACCAGCGCGCGCCAGACGCAGAATGGTGTAGGAGCCAACCGTGCTGCCTTTGCCCGTAGGAAATACGAGCACCCGTCCCGCCACGCATTCACCACGCAGGGGATGGTTGGGTTCGATGACCACCCCCGTCTCGGGGTCGATACCGCCCAAAAAACCGATGGGTGCCGGGGAAACAAGGGCAATGCCAGCGGTCGTGCCGGCGCGAATGATACGGCCTGAGAACACCTGGGAGGTAATTTCGATCATTGGTTCTGCCATATTGCCAGAATTGCGCCCAACAGGGCATCTTCTTGTTCAACCATCACCGTTCGGGCGTCGAACAACACTTGTTCGCCGGCGATGCGGGCCACGACCGGTGGGCTGCCGGCCCGCAGTTGCGCGACCCACTGCTGCGGCGCGGGCACATCCAGGGCCAGGCTCCAGCTTGGCAGGGTTTCACCGGGCAGTGAGCCACCGCCGACCGTGCTTTCGGTGGCTGCCGCGCTCGCCGGCAGACCGGCCTCCTGCAGCCGCCGCACCCACCGATCAACCCGTGCCTGGAGTTCCACCGGTGCGTACCGCACCATCTGCCACACCGGAATGGCCTGCGCGGCCTCGCCGCGTACGTAGTGCAGCAGGGTGGCGTTGAGCGCCGCCAGGGTCAGCTTGTCGACGCGCAGTGCGCGCGCCAGCGGGTGGCTCTTGATGCGCTCGATCAGTTCTGCACGACCGATAATGATCCCCGCCTGGGGCCCACCGAGCAGCTTGTCACCGCTGAACGTCACCACGTCAGCCCCCGCGGCGATGCTGGCCTGCGGTGTGGGCTCGGCACTCAGCCCGAATTGTGTCGTGTCCAGCAGGCTGCCGCTGCCCAAATCGTCGAACACCCACAGGTCGTTGGCCCGTGCCAGCGTGACCAGGTCGGCCAGTTCGACTTCGGCGGTAAACCCGATCTGCCGGAAGTTCGAATAATGCACGCGCATCAGGGCGGCGGTCTGGGCACCCATCGCGGCAGCGTAGTCGCGCAGGTGAGTACGGTTGGTCGTGCCCACTTCGACCAGCTGCGCACCACTGGCCCGGAGTACGTCCGGAATACGGAAGCCACCGCCAATCTCCACGAGCTGGCCGCGCGAGATGACCACTTCGCGACCGGCGGCCAGGGCACTCAGCGTCAGGAAAACAGCTGCGGCATTGTTGTTGACCACGACAGCCGCCTCGGCACCGCTGAGCCGGCAGAGGAGGCTGGCCGCGTGCACGTAACGTGAGCCGCGTGTGCCCTGAGCCAGGTCATACTCCAGGTTGGAGTAGCCGCTGGCGAGGGCATCCAATGCCGCACGGGCCGCGTCGCTCAGAGGTGCCCGGCCCAGGTTCGTGTGAATGATCACACCCGTGGCGTTGATTACGGGCTGCAGGCTGGGCTGGAACAGGTGGCGAACTTCATGCACCACACCGGTGATCAGAACGCCCATGCTGGGTGCCAGCGCACCCTGGCGGATGGCCGCGCGTGCGATGTCGAGTACGGCGCGCGCAACCTCGACCAGCACATCGTGCCGGGCGAGGTCTGGTGCGTACATCTCGACTTGTTCGACCAGCCGGTCCACCGCCGGCAGCCTGCGCAACTCTGTGGTCGTGGTCATCGCCGCTGTTCCCAAACAACGATCAGTTGAGAGTCTATCCGCAAACCCTATATGTTCCCTGGAAAATGAGGCACTTCCGCAGGTTTGCGGATAGACTCTTATTGGCAAATTCACCGTTCCGCAAAACGAGGGCCGTCGGGGTTCGCCGACGGCCCTGATCGAGAAGGTGGGCAACACAGGACTCGAACCTGTGACTTCTTCCTTGTAAGGGAAGCGCTCTAACCAACTGAGCTAGTCGCCCACGTGCTTTTCCATTCTACACGAACGACCATCTCGTGTCAAAGCTGGAGGGATTGCGTGAGGAGGAAGGAGTAGGGAGTAAGGAGTAGGGAGTAGGGAGTAAGGAGTAAGGAGTAGGGTTTAGTGGTGAGATATCGAGACGCGTTTGGCCATGAGGATGTCCGGTTTGCCGGGGCCGTTGGCGTCTGGCACGACGCCGACGATGACATAGCCGCATTTTTGGTAGAATTCGTAGGGGTGGCCGCCCAGGTTGCGGACTGCGGCGACGTGTTGCCAGACGTCGGGGTAGAGATCGACGCCGCTGAGACTGGTCAGGCCGTCTTCGTCATCCGTAGGTCCGTGACTTGTATCATTCCTGGCACAACTGGCGGATGACCGCTGCCAGCACGGGATTGACGGCAAAATGTCGCTCCAAAAATGCCAAAATGGCCGCCGCCGATGCGCAGGTCCGGTCGTAACCCTGGACAAACTGCGGTAGTTCCTGCGCGGTGGTGGGAAACCGGGCTTCGAAGCGGCGCTCGCCGGCAAAGTGATCGCGGTAAACCGGCTGTTCGACTTCGACCTGCGCAGCCAGTTCGAGCACACGATCGACGGCATAGTGCTGTACGAAACGCGCCGCCGAAAGCCGCTCGCCACGCCAGTAGCGACCCAACCCCACGTACAAATTGGTCAAGGCTTCACCCAGCAGCCATTCCGTAGTACGCGGCGCCGCGGTCGATGACACAGCCGCCGGTTGTGCAATCGACTCATCAACCCCGGCCGCCTTCCACACGATGCGGCCCGGTGCAAAGGGAATACCTGCCAGCTCACCCGACTCGAACACAGCAAACTCGCAAAAAATGCCGTCGGCAAAGAGCAGTTTGTAACCATCCACCGTATTACGAAACGCATAGGCCACGGGCGCCACCGCCTCAAGCCAGTCGAGGTTCTCGACAAAGCGGGCTTTCTGTCCGTCACGCACGATCGCAAAAAAATCGAGATCGGAGTATGCGTCGAGGCGCTCCAGCTCCCGCCCAACCGAACCCAGCCCAATCAACGCAAGCGCCTGACCTGACTGCGCCAACGAACCGCCGATTTCATCCAGGCGCGTCAGCAGACGCCGGGGAAAACCCTGCAGGTCTGGTGGACCCGCAGGGTTTGTGTCATACGTCACGGCACACTTGGTGTGACCAGCGGATCGCCCGGATCGTTCACGTACGCCTGGAGCACCGCAAAATGCGCCGGATCACCAGAGAATAAGGCGTGATTGGCGATCAGCAGCGATTTGGT
>JAYRNS010000653.1:0-5859 GCA_041912075.1 Anaerolineae bacterium | reverse complement strand
TATGCCGTGGGATTGCTTTACAGCCGGTGGATGAGTCACCCCACCCGCGCTGGCTGGCGCAATGCGTTGGTTGGCGTGTTTCGCAAGTAAAACTGGGTGGTAGTACCTTGCCCTGTACACCTCGGCGGAACGACTGAAGTCGTTAATACCAACCGTGGCGACATTTCGGCCCGCATTTACGAGACCGGTACAAGTTTGTCTTGCACGAGACTCATGAGGAATTTGCGCTCGCCGGCGGTCACGAAAGAAATGGTGATTGCCAGGTCGCTGCCGTCCGGCTCGACGCGTACGACCTGCCCGCGGCCAAACTTGGTATGCTGGACATCCATACCCGGCCGGTAGGCGGTTGCGACGATGCGTCCCGACTTGAAACCGGCCTGGGTGTCACCGGCAGTGGTTTGCGCCTCGACGACCGCCGCCACTTCACGGTCGCGCCAGGCATCGGCAAAACGCTGTACGTCGTCTGTCGTGCGCACCTGGCGCCGCAGGCGTTCCAGCTGCTGGTGCGCCGCCGCCAGCTGGGTCATCAGACGTTCCTTGTCGCTGGTGCGGAGACTGCCCTGGGCCACCCGGCGCGAGGCCGAAGCCAGCGCACGGCTCAGTTCCATGAAGACCTCGGCGGGCTCGGAGGCCGCCAGGGTTACGTTGATCAGCCGTACGCCGTTCTGCCGGCACAGCTCGGCCCGCATCTCGTTGCGCTGTGCCTCTTCCAATTCTTCTTCGTCGCTCAGCCGCGTCTTGCGCTGGCCTTGCAGCCCGATGAATCGCACGGCGACACCCGCCTCGGGACTGTACAGGTCGAGTTTCAGCAGGCGGTTGGTGCCAGGGTTACGCAGCCAGGCCGGGGTCACGTTGGCTTCGATCACGAAACCATCCAGGATGCGCGTCATTATTTCGCGCCAGCCCATGGCAATTTGCCACATGTGACTTTCCAGTACCTCCCATGCGGAGTGGTGCGCTGACGTGCCTGCATCAATGCACAGCCAACGTCATGCGAACAACCGTTCGCACCCGTTCAAATGTTCGATTGCGCATTGTATTCAAAACCCGTATTGTGCGCAAGTCTGAAGCACGGTGCGAGCGCTTTGCCTTTGTTGAGCAGGCGTCCACCGTGTATAATAACCTGTGCAGAAACAACCAGACAGAGAAGGGACAACCCACTGTGACCGAATCAATGGCAGACCACGAGCTGGTAGTGATTGCCGACGTGCCCGGACGGATGGTGGCCGAAGTACTGCGGGCCAAACTGGAAAGTGCCGGCATCCCCGCTATGTTGACGTTCGAAAGTTCAGGCTCGACCTTGTTCCCGACACCTGACCTGACCCTTGGGCTTGTGCAAATCCTGGTTCCCAAAGAATTCCAGGAGGACGCCCTGGCCGTGCTCGAAGAAGAGATCGAACCAGATGACGAAGCCAGCCCGGACACAGAAACAGACACAACGGGCTGACCGCGCGGCGTCATGCGCACGTTATCAGACACACAACGCACCTGGCTGGTGGCGGCTCTCCTGGGTCTGGCCGCGCTGGTTCTTTATTCATTAACGCTCATCCCTTCGGTACCACCGACTGACAGTGGTGAGCTGATCCTGGCTGCCTGGCTGCCGGGGATTGCCCACGCGCCCGGTTTTCCCCTGTGGGTGGTACTCGGCTGGGTATTCAGCCACCTCCTGCCGTTCGACAGTGTCGCCCAACGTCTCAACTGGATGTCAGCCTTTTTTGGTGCCCTGGCTGTGATGGCGACCTTCTGGCTGTTGATGGTGGGATTACCGCGCACGCCGCCACCGGCACCAGCCAAACCGGCGAGCGGTCGCCAGGACACACGCGAACGCGGTGCACGCCGGCCGGCCCCCAGAAGCGGATCACCGCTGGCCCCGGTCACGGCTCGCCCCTCGATGGCGGTCTGGGTCGCGGCCGTGGTGGGTACGCTGGCCTTTGCCCTGGCACGCACCATCTGGTCGTGGAGCGTGGTGGCCGAAGTCTACGCTTTGCACGTCTTTCTGGTGGCGACGATCCTGGCGCTGCTGCTGGTTTGGCGCCGACGCCTGAGCCAGGGTGAGCCGCCGGCGCGTGCCGGGCGCTGGCTCGTGCTGGCTGCAGGGGTGTACGGCCTGGCCTTGGGTAACCATAACCTGACCATTGGACTGCTGGCGCCGGCGATTCTGCTCTGGCTGTGGATCAACCGCCGCGGGCTGACGGTCAAGGTGTTTCTGCTGGCGGCCCTGGCGTTGACCGCGGGTCTGCTCATTTACCTCTACCTGCCGCTGCGCGCCGCCCAACATCCGCTGCTGAACTGGGGTGATCCCTACAACCTGACGCGGTTGTGGTGGCACGTGACCGGTCGCCAGTACCAGGTCAATATTTTCGGCGGCACCCTGGCCTCCATGGCGCGCCAGCTCGGCGATGGAGCCGTGCTGTGGGCACAGCAGTTCACGCCGCTGGGCGTGTTGTTCAGTTTGTTAGGACTTGCCGTCCTCTGGCGCCGTGATCGCGCGCTGCTCGGCATGACGCTGCTGGTGGCGTTTTTCGGCGTGGCCTACGCAGTGGTGTACGAGATTGCCGACGACCGGGATGCGTATTACCTGGCAACGTTCGTGGTGTCGGCGCTGTGGCTGGCCTGTGGTCTGCTGGGCACGCTGGACTGGATCGCCGCCCGCCGCCCCAGCCTGGCGCGTCCTGCACTGGTGGCCGCGGCTTTGTTACCGCTGCTGGTTCTGGCCTGGAACTGGCGCGTGGCCGACCACCGGCACTATACGTATCCGACGGTCTACGCCCAGAATGCACTGAACGAAGTCGAACCGGGTGCGCTGATTCTCACCGCCGACTGGCAGCTGTACGCACCGCTTCTCACCGTGCAGCAGGTCGAAGGTCAGCGCCCCGACGTCGCCACGCTCGATATACTCTTGTTCCAGAATCGTCCCTGGTATCACGACCAGGTTCAGCAGAAGTACCCCGACTTGATGAGTGGTGTGGCGAGCGAAGAAGCGGCCTTCCTGGAAAAACTACGCCAGTTCGAGGCAGGTGAGCTGCCGGCCGGGGACAGCGAGATTGGTCCACGTTACCAGGTCTTGTGGCGCACACTGCTCGACCAGGCACTGGCCAGCCGCCCCGTCTATGCCACACCAGACGCCCTGGCCCACCTGGAGGGTTTTGGCATCAATCTGGAAAACCAGGTGGTACCTGGTGCGGTGCTGCTGCGTGTACTGCCAGCGGCGACGACGGTCGAGCTGGCACCGGTGCAGTGGAATATCCAACCGTTTCTCGACGCCGCGGCCAACGGCACGTATCTGGACGAACCGGCACGCAAGGTGCGGCGCAGCCATGCCAGTATGGCGGCCAATCGCGGCACCTACTACGCCCGGCTCAACCGCTGGGCCGATGCTGTGCCCGGTTATGCCCAGGCCATTGCCATCGACCCGACCTATGTGACGGGTTACCTGCTCCTGGCCGAAGCACAGCAGCGCACCGGTGACGCCGCCGCGGCGCGCCAGACGCTGGAGGCGGCCTTGAGAATCGACCCCGGCAACGTCCAGGCCCAAGAACGCCTGGCTGGGCTTGGTACGCCGTGATATTTGACCACACAGAACACAGAAGGCACAAAGATTTTCTGGTCATTCTTTGGGTCTGTGTATGCTTCGTGGTTAGTCAACTGGGGATACATCATGCACATCGACGTCGTTTTGTCATACGAAAAAGGACTGCATCTCGCGGCGGAGGCGGCGCGTACGGCGGAAGCGTTGGGTTTCGACGGACTGTGGACGGCTGAGACGCAACACGATGCGTTTCTGCCGCTGGTCCTGGCCGCTGAACACACCCAACGGATTCAACTGGGCACGGCCATCGCCGTCGCCTTTGCCCGCAGCCCGACCGAACTGGCCTACACGGCGTGGGACCTGCAGAGTCTTTCCAGGGGTCGTTTCATCCTCGGGCTGGGCACCCAGGTCAAGGCGCATATCGAGCGACGCTTTGGCATGCCCTGGGATTCACCGACAGCTCGTCTGCGCGAGATGATCGTGGGCATGCGAGCCCTGTGGAACACCTGGCAAACCGGGGCCAAACTCAACTTCAGGGGCGAATTCTACAAGCTCACCCTGATGGCGCCCTTTTTCAACCCCGGTCCCATCGAGCATCCGCACATCCCCATCTTTATTGCCGGTGTCAACAAAGGGTTGTGCCAGCTGGCCGGCGAGCTGTGCGAAGGGTTTCACGTGCACCCCTTCCATTCGACGCGCTATTTGCGCGAGGTGCCCCTGCCCAACATCACCTTGGGTCTGGAGAAAAGCGGCCGCACGCGTGCCGACATCCAGCTCTCCAGCTCGATCTTCGTCATCACCGGCCAGACACCAGCGGAAGTGGACGCTGCCCGCCAGGCCGTGCGCGCCCAGATTGCCTTCTACGCCTCGACGCCGAGTTACCACGGCGTGATGGAAACACACGGTTGGCTCGACACTGCCGAACGGCTGGGCATGATGGCGGCGCGCCAGCAGTGGTCTGACATGGCGCCGCTGATCGACGACGAGATGCTGGCAGCTTTTGCGGTCACCGGGGCACCCGATGAGCTGGCCGGGCTGATCCAACAGCGTTACGACGGTTTGCTCGATCGCATCAACTACTACGTGCCGTTCGTGCCGGGTGAATCCGACGACTACTGGCGCAGCGTGGCCGCGGCATTCCATGGATGATATGAGTACACCAGCGAGCCCGGTTCGGCCGCTGACACCCACCACGGTGCAGGATCCCCGCCAGTGGAACGACATCCTGGCCCGCCTGCCGGCTTATCACGTCTTGCAGTCTTGGGAGTGGGGCGAGATCAAGCGCCAGTCAGGCTGGCAGGCTGAGCGTCTGGCGTTTGTCCGTGCCGGCCAGGTGGTGGCGGCGGCCCAGGTGTTGACGCGCCGGCCGGCGCGGCTGCCCCTGGGTATGCAGTACGTCCCCAAGGGTCCCGCGCTCGACTACCGCGATCGCGAACTGGTGAAACAGGTGCTGGCGGTCCTGGAGCGGCAGGCGCGCCAGCGGCGAATGATCCTGCTCAAGCTCGACCCGGACGTGCGCGCCGATGCGGACGAAGGGCGCGCCCTGGCTGGCCTGCTCAAGCGGCGCGGCTGGACTTTTTCGGCCGACCAGGTGCAGTTCCAGAACACGGCCCTCATCGATTTGACGCCGCCAGAAGACACCATCCAGGCTGGCTTCAAACCCAAGTGGCGTTACAACCTGCGGCTGGCCGAGCGCAAAGGGGTGCGCGTGCGCACGGCAACCCTGGATGATTTGGCGACTTTCTACCGTCTGTACCAGGAAACTGCCCAGCGCGACGGTTTCATCATCCGCCCGTACGACTATTACCGCACGGCCTGGGAAACGCTTCTGACGGCACAGGGGCATACAGGCGGTTGTTTGCTCCTGGCGGACGTCGGGGGCGACACCGTCGCCGGGCTTTTCCTGGCTCGTTTTCACCAAACCGTCTGGTTTTTGTACGGCGCCTCGAGCGGCCGCCATCGCGACACCATGCCGAACCACCTTTTGCAGTGGGAGGCGATGTGCTGGGCCAAGGCGGTCGGGTGCACGACGTACGACCTGTGGGGGGCACCGACCGAGATGGTCGAAAGCGACCCGTTGTGGGGTGTCTGGCGCTTCAAGGAAGGGTTTGGCGCCCAATTTACGCCGCATGTGGGCGCGTACGATTTCGCCGCGATGCAACCGGTCTATTGGCTCTACACCGTCGCGATGCCCAAGGTGATCGAGCAGATGCGGCGGAGTTATTTGCGACGTATGCAGCCGTAAAAGTAGGAGAAATACCGATGGCGAAAACTGAAACCCGCAGCTTCGAGCTGCACCTGACCGATATTCAGGACCTGTTCAAGGAGCC
>JAYRNS010000652.1:0-1751 GCA_041912075.1 Anaerolineae bacterium | reverse complement strand
TAAACTTCCTTACCAGAAGTGTGAACAGTTACACCCCCAATCCCCACTTGCCCGTGCCGGATGAAAGTGCTATAATTTTTGCAGTTCGTTGACCCGAAACCATCTGATTCGGAGCGTGGCGTGTCTCTAACCCTGCAAGATGTCGAACACATCGCCGAACTGGCCAAATTGGGCCTGACCGACGACGAAAAAGAGCTCTACCGCACCCAGCTCTCCTCCATCCTCGACTACGCTGTCCGTCTGCAAGCGATCGATACGGCCGACACCACCGCGACGGCCAGCGTGTTGCCCATTTACAACGTCTGGCGCGCCGACGAAGTCATGCCTTGCCTGCCGGTGGCCGATGCCCTGGCCAATGCGCCGGCCGCCGAGGACGATCACTTTCGCGTCCACGCCGTCTTGGAAGAGTCATAATCATGGACCTGTCGAGTTTGACACTGCACGCCGCCCACGAACTGCTGGCTGCTGGTCGCATGACCGCCGTAGAACTCACGCAGGCGATGTTGGACCGGATCATCGCGCTGGACGACGACGTCAAGGCCTACCTGACACTGCTGCCGGAGTCGGCATTGGAACAGGCGGCCGCAGCCGACCAGCGGCGTGCCGCCGGCGAAGACACGCCGCTCCTGGGCATCCCGCTGGGGATCAAGGATGTGCTGTGCATCGAAGGCGTACGTACGACCTGCGGGTCGCGCATCCTCGAGAATTTCGTTGCGCCCTACACGGCCACGGCCGTGCGTAAGCTCGAATCGGCCGGCGCTGTCTTTTTGGGCAAAACCAACACCGACGAGTTTGCCATGGGGTCGTCCACCGAAAACTCGGCCTACTTTACCACGCACAACCCCTGGGATTTGTCGCGCGTACCGGGCGGGTCGAGCGGGGGCAGCGCAGCCGCGGTGGCGGCCGGTTTGTGCCTGGGTGCCCTGGGGACGGACACCGGTGGCAGCGTTCGCCTGCCAGCCGCCTTTTGCGGCGTGGTGGGCGTCAAACCAAGTTACGGCCGGGTCAGCCGGTATGGTCTGGTGGCTTTTGCGTCCTCCCTGGACCAGATTGGCACCTTCGGCAAGGACGTGACCGATGCGGCGCTTCTGTTAGGCGCGATTGCCGGCCACGATCCCATGGACTCGACGAGCATGCCGGTACCGGTGCCCGATTATGGCGCGGCGCTGACCGGTGACATTCGTGGGCTGCGTGTCGGGGTTCCCAAGGAATACTTCATCGAAGGCATCCAGCCCGAAGTCGAGGCAGCCGTCCGGCGTGCCATCGACCAGCTGGCCACAATGGGTGCCGAGATCCACGACGTGAGCATGCCCAACACACCGGCCGCGCTGCCGGTGTATTACCTGATTGCGCCGGCCGAGGCCTCGGCCAACCTGGCGCGTTACGATGGCGTACGTTATGGTTACTCAGCCGGTGCCGGTGACTTGTGGGAGAATTATCGCGCGACGCGCGGTGCTGGTTTTGGGGCCGAAGTCAAACGGCGCATCATGCTGGGTACGTACGCGCTGAGCGCCGGCTATTACGATGCCTACTACCTGCGGGCACAAAAGGTGCGCACCCTGATCCGGCGCGACTTCGAGCGTGCCTTCGAGCAGGTCGACGTGATCGTCAGCCCGGTGTCGCCGACGACGGCATTTCGTATCGGCGAAAAAGCAGCCGATCCCTTGCAGATGTACCTGGCCGACGTGTTTACGATCTCACTCAACCTGGCCGGCAACTGCGGTCTGTCGGTACCGTGCGGGTTCGACCAG
>JAYRNS010000651.1:0-6272 GCA_041912075.1 Anaerolineae bacterium | reverse complement strand
TGCCGGTATGGTGTAACCGGCCTGAGGCGCTGGCTCGGTCCAGCCAGCGCCGCGGCTGGCGGCCAGCAGACGGACATTGTCGTCGTCGCCGATCAGCGGGTAGGTGATGGCATCCTGCAGCCCGCAGCCGGTAAGCACGGTCCGCACGTGCATCTCGCCCTCCAGCACCCAATTGCGGCGCTGCGGCGGGAGCACCGAGGCCATCAACCTGGCCGGGATCTGGTCGAAGCCCACGACGCGCGCCACCTCTTCCACCAGGTCGGCCGGAATGGCCAGATCGAGCCGGTGCCAGGGTACCGTGACGTGCAGCGGCTCGCCGGCGGTGACGCGACACTCCAGCGCTTGCAGGCTGCGCGTCACCGTCGTGGCATCGACCGAGATGCCCAACAGGCGGCGCACTTCGGCATCACTCAGCGTCACCGTCACGTCGCGCTGGCGCACGGGATAGGCGTCGATCACGCCGGGCACAACCTCACCGCCGGCTAGCTCGGCCATCAGCTGCGCAGCGCGCTGCGCAGCCAGGGGCGGCAGGGTAGCCGGGATGCCTTTGCCAAAGCGCGCCGAGGCCTCGCTGAAGAGTTTGAGCGCGTGGGCCGTGCGCCGGTTGTTGATGTTGTCGAAGGCGGCCGATTCGAGCAGGATGTTGGTCGAGCCGGCGTGCACTTCGGTCTCTTCGCCACCCATGACGCCGGCCACGGCGATCGCGCCGGCGGTGTCGGCGATCATCAGCATGTCGGTACTGAGGGCACGGTCGGCGCCGTCCAGCGTGGTCATGCGTTCGCCTGGTTCAGCGCGGCGCACGATGATCACCGGCTGTGTATGACCGGTGCGCTGCGCACGCGCGACCAGCCGGTCGTAATCGAAGGCGTGGAGCGGCTGGCCCCATTCCAGCATCACGTAGTTCGTGATATCGACCACGTTGCTGATCGGCCGCTGGCCGGCCAGGCGCAGGCGGTCCTGCAGCCAGCGCGGTGACGGGCCGATCTGGACGTTGCGGATCAGCATCGCCGTGTAACGCGGACAGAGGTCCGGGTCGCGAATCTCGATCTGGCAGAAAGGCTGGTCCACGCCCGGCGGATCGGGCACCTCGGACGGCGCGACCAGGCCAGCAATCGCGGCCAGCACCGGCTGCGCGCGCCGCAGCGGTGTGCCGGTCAGCGCGGCCACCTCGCGCGCCACGCCGATCAGCGAAAGGGCGCGGGCCAGGTTGGGCGTCAGGTCGATGTCGAGCACGGTGTCGCCCAGATAATCGGCCAGCGGCATCCCGACCGGCGCATCCGCCGGCAGGAGCAAAATGCCCTCATGGTCGTCGCTGAGACCGAGCTCCTTTTCCGAGCAGACCATGCCTTCGGAGCGGACGCCGCGGATTTTGCCGGCCTTGAGGCGCATGAACTTCTTCTCAGCGCTGTGCCCGTCGATCAGCCGTGCGCCGACAATGGCAAACGGCGCTTTGAGACCTGGCTGTTCGACGCCCTTGTATGGGTACAGGTTGGGTGCGCCGGTGACGACCGTCAGCGGCTCGGCCGCGCCGTAGGCCACCGTGGCCAGGACCAGGCGGTCGGCGTCGGGGTGCGCGTCGATGCGCAGGATTTCGCCGACGAAGAGCTTGTCGCGTTCCCAGGCCTCGCCCACGTGCTCGACGGCGGTGACTTCCAGGCCGGCCAGGGTCAGGCGTTCGGCCAGCTCATCGGCTGGCAGAGTGATTTCGACGTAATCGCGTAACCAGTTCAATGGGATTTTCATGCGAACTGCTCCAAGAAACGCAAGTCGTTGGCGAAGAAATACCGGATATCGTCGATGCCATGTTTGAGCATGGCGATGCGTTCGGGTCCCATGCCGAAGGCGAAGCCCGTGTACTCGTCAGGATCGTAGCCGCCGTTGCGCAGCACGACCGGGTGGACCATGCCCGCACCGCTGATTTCCAACCAGCCCGTATGCTTGCACAGCCGGCAGCCGCGGCCACCGCACAGGATGCAGTCCATGTCGACTTCCACCCCTGGTTCCACAAAGGGGAAGTACGAACAGCGGAAGCGCAGCTTGCGGCCCGCGCCGTACAGCTGGTTGGCGAACTCGACCATCGTGCCTTTCAAGTCGGCCATGGTGATGCCGCGGCCGACGGCCAGGCCTTCGACCTGGTGGAACATAAAGTCGGCGCGGGTGGTGACCTGTTCGTAACGAAAACACTTGCCGGGCAGGATCACGCGGATCGGATCAGGCGCAAACTCGCGCATGGCCCGAATCTGGCCGGGTGACGTATGGGTACGCAGGAGCACGCGCGGGTCCCTGGTGTAGAAGGTGTCCTGCATGTCGCGTGCCGGGTGGTCGGGCGGGATGTTGAGGAGCTGGAAGTTGATTTCGTCCAGCTCGACGTCAGGTGCGTCGTAGACCTGGAAGCCCATCTGGGCAAAGACCTGGTAGATGTCGCGCAGAATCGCGTTGCTGGGGTGCAAGCGCCCCAGCTGAGGCGGCCGGCCGGGCAGGGTGACGTCGACCGTTTCGGCGGCCAGGGTGCGGGCCAGCTCATGTTGTTCGAGGGTTTCACCCTGGGCGGCGTAGGCGGTTTCGAGCACCGCTTTGACGCGGTTGGCTTCGGCGCCGGCGGCCGGGCGGTCGGCCGGAGGCAGCTGGCCGAGCCCGCGCAGGACGCTAGTCAGTCCACCTTTTTTGCCCAGGTAGGCCACACGCCAGGCTTCCAGGTCGGCCGGACTGCCGGCTGCGGCCAGTGCGGCGAGGGCTTCGTGTTCGAGTGCACGCAGTTGTTCGAGCATGTCTGACTTCTCCTTCTCCAAATAAAAAACGACCACAGACCGTCAGGGACGGTGTGCAGTCGTGCACGTGCCGTGGTACCACCCTGTTTGAGCGCCGGGGTGAGCCGGCGGCTCCACTCAGTCCGGTGGGTCTGCGGGCAGCGACTTGGGCTGCCGGCGGACCGGCCGGATACCCGGATAACGGTGGGTGACCGGGGCGAACTACTGGCGGGTGGGGGGACCCGTTTCACTCGCCCGGCTCCGGAGCGAACTTCGGCGGAGGCGCACGCGGTTGGGTTTCCAGCCAGTGACCCAACCTCTCTGGGAGGCGTAACTCAGCCTACTTTTCTCCATCACAGCCGATGTGTGGTGTGTGATGCGATTGTGAGCGGTATTATCGTCCGAAGGGTGGGTTTTGTCAAGACAAAGGGGTGACAGTTGGGTCATAAAGTCTATTTAGACAAATCCCCCAAAACGCATACAATACAACCCCATATCATCCCCTTTATGCGTTCGTCATTATCCTTATGATATGGGAGCCGCCCATGACAGACATCTATGGCCGGGTGACAGGCTGGGGAGCCTATACGCCGGCCAAAATCGTGACCAACCACGAGCTGGCGCAGACCCTCGATACCAGCGACGACTGGATCGTACAGCGCAGCGGTATCCACCAACGCCGCATCGCCGCCGAGCATGAAACCACCTCATCCATGTGTGTCGAAGCCAGCCGTCAGGCCCTCGCCCGGGCGCACCTCGCCCCCGCCGACCTCGACCTGATCATCGTCGCCACCTCCACCCCCGACTACTTCACACCCCCCGTCTCCAGCCAGGTGCAGCATGCCCTCGGCGCACACGACGTGCCGGCCTTCGTCCTGACCACCGGGTGCACCGGCTTCGTCTACGCGCTGACCACCGCCTACCAGTTCGTGCACACCGGCACCTATCGCAACATCCTGGTCGTGGGCGCCGAACTGCTCAGCCGCTTTGTCGACTGGCGCGATCGTTCGATGTGCGTGCTGTTTGGCGATGCGGCCGGGGCGGTTGTGATCCAGGCGACGGGGGAACGCTGCGGGCTGCAGAGCTTCGTCTTGGGGTCCGACGGCAGCCAGGGGGAGCACATCATCATGCCCTCCGGCGGGTCGGCGCGGCCCTTTGGCGCCGAGGTCCTGGCCGAAGGGGCGCACTACATCCAGATGAACGGCCGCGAGGTGTTCAAGTTTGCCTCGCGCGTCGTCGGCCGCGCCTGCCAGCAGGCGCTGCACCAGGCCGGTCTGGGCATGGACGACATCGATTGGATCATCCCGCACCAGGCCAACCTGCGCATCATCGAAGCGGCCGCGCGCGACATGCGCCTGCCGCTCGACCGCTTTATCATCAACATCGACCAGTACGCCAACACCTCAGCCGCATCGATCCCGCTGGCCCTGGCCGAAAACCTCAACAACGGCCGCATCCGCCCGGACGACCGGCTGCTCCTGGTCAGCTTCGGCGCCGGCCTCACCTGGGGCGCCGCCGTGCTCCAGTTAGCCCCGACGCGAATTATGTAGGTTGAACCACCAAGCTGCACGTGAGGCCAGTGGCCTCACGAGCAGCTTGGTGGTTACCTTTTCTGGTCGGCCCTGTCTCACGCGAAGATACGCAGACGCAAAAAGACGCGCCCTGCAACCATTTTGATTTCATCTTTGCGACCTGTGCGTTTTTGCGTGCGCGCCACAAACAGTCACTCAGGTCTTGAGTGCCGCCAGTTCAGATTGAGTCAGCCTGGCACGGGCCGTGATCAGTTTTGCGTACACAGCGGCGAGCTTGGGCGCGTCCCCCGCGGCCAGGGCTTTGAGCATGTCGCCTTCGAGCTCCATCACCTCCAGGCGGGTGTAGTAGTCCAGCGATTCCTTGAGGTGCGCCAGCACGATCCTACCCGTCATCACCGGATGATTGTACGTGACGTTGGCATCGGGATAACGCAAGCCATGTTCCAGCTCGACCTCGAGTCCCTTTTTGAATTCGTCCACTGGAATCTGCGGGGCCTCCGCACCAACTTCTTGCTGAATGATCGCCGCCTCTTGCAGAGGCACAGCGGCGGTCGTCAGCTGACTCCAGTCACGCAAACCCAGCTCTCGACAAACCAACGATACGTCGGCGGTCGAGAGCTTCTCCACAATTCCCATACCTTCACCTCCATGATGGGTCAGGCAGCAGGCGGCTCCTCCGCCTCACCTCCCACCTTCCACTGAACCCCACCCAAAAACCCCTGCTTGGGATCGAAATCCTGCGGCATCTTGATTTCACCAAAACGCCGTTCGTAACGGGTCAGGTTTTCACCCAGGGCGTGATAGAACAGCTTGGCATTTAGAGGCGTCATGACCACCCGTGCGCGGATTTTGACCTGCGGCACGTTGGGCATGAGCTGCCCCAAATCGATAATCACTTCCGACGGCGAGTGGTTGATGATGGCGAAGTTGGCGTAAACGATCTCCAGCGTGGCCGGCAGCTCGACGTTGAGACGCTGACCGGATGGTGGGTTGTTGGCCATAACATACACTCCATAACAAAAAAGCACGATGCCGCCTGGGGCTGCATCGTGCTTTCAGAAACTCGTTGGGCTAGAAGGGAATGTCCTCGTCGTGCAAATCACCTGGCGGTGCGAACTCATCGGCCACCGACGGTGCGGGCCGGCCCGCCGGCCGGCTGCCACCGGCATAACTGCCCGCCGGTGCACCAGCTCCCGTCGCCAGCGTGTCACCCCGGCTGCCCAGAAAACGCACGTCACGCGCCGTGAGCTCCAGCGAGCCACGTGGGGTGCCATCCTGCGCCATGAACGCACCGGACTCGACCTCTCCCTCGACGAATACCTGCCGTCCTTTACTGAGGTATTGGTTGCACGTCTCCGCCAGCTGCCGCCAGGCCGTCACGCGGAACCAGGTCGTCTTGTCCTGCATCGTGCCATCGGCCGCCTTCCAACGGCGATTCACCGCCACATTGAAGCTTGTGACCGGTACACCACTCGGGGTGTAGCGCATTTCGGGATCAGATCCCAAATTCCCAATGATCATGACTCTCTGCCACATTGTTCTGTGTCCTTTCCATGTCTTGTGTGCATTCTAGTGCTCTGTTAGGTTTGATTTTGGCACTATTCGGCGCTTGTACAGCGGCAGAATCGGTGCATATTCTAACCTAACAGAGCACTAGAAGTGGCCCGATCGCCACTTCGTGGGTTTGCGACGCGGGTGATATCGCCGGCATGCCGTTGACCACTCGCCTGAATTGTAGACGAGAGAGGGGAATTTGTCAAACTAGAACACCTGTGCTAAATTCGTTTATTCGCTGCTTCTATTCGTTGATGGCCGCCCCTTCACCCTGGCACCAGAATTAGCGCCGCCGGATCCAGCACTAGCTGAACGGTCTCGCCGGCAGCCGGCGGTGTCGGTGTCGCGGGCAGGTTGAATCGCAGCACCGGCGCCTGGCCGGTCGTCTGCACGCTGACCTGGTAGTGACCGCCGCGAAACGAGCGCTGTACCACCTGAC
>JAYRNS010000650.1:0-9706 GCA_041912075.1 Anaerolineae bacterium | reverse complement strand
TCGGTGATCGAGGCGCCGCTGTACGGCATGGCCGGTGTCAGCGGCATCAACAGCGTGGCGCTCGCCCAGGCCGGCTGCGACGTGACGTTGGTCGACGACCACCCGACGCGCCTGTCCGGCGTCGAACGCATCTGGCGCGAGATAGATCTGCCCGTCACGCTCGAGCTCGCAAACGACTGGGGACGGCTGCCCTTTGCCAGCCGCAGCTTCGATCTGGCCTGGTGCTGGGCCGCGCTGTGGTACTTGCCCGATGCCGGTGAGCTGCTGCGCGAGCTGGCGCGTGTCAGCCGGCGTGTCGTTTTTGTGGCGATGCCCAATAACTTGCAGGTCGGTTACTGGATGCGCAAACTTGTGCTCGACCGTGACTTCTTCGGGACGGTGGACGAGCGCTGGGTCGATATCAATCTGGTGCGGCGGCAGCTCAGCTGGCAGGGTGTGCGCATCGTCGAACAGGGTGTACTCGACGTACCTCCCTGGCCCGACACGGTCATGCCGGCCAACGAAGTACTCAAACGCCTGGGAATTCGCTCGCGCCAGTTGGAAAGTCAATTCACCGGCGAGGGTTGGACGTGGTCGACGATGGCCTACTATCTGAACCAGCAGCCCGATCTGTACGACCGGGTGATGAAATATGCCGCACTCGACCGTGCGCGCCTGCCCTGGCAGCTCAAGGCGATCTGGGCGCATCACCGCTATCTCCTGGGTGAGGTGTGAACCGGGTGTCGACGATCAACCTGGCCCACGTGGGCCTGGGCCGTTGGGGTCCAAATTTGTTACGTGCTTTTGCCGGCGTGCCGGGCTGTGCCATTGCCTGGGTGTGTGATGCCGACGCCGGGACGTTGAACCACGCGCACGTCCTGGCAACTGACGCCGCAGTGACCAGCAGCTATGCGGACGTCCTGGCCGATCCACGGGTGGACGCGGTCGTGCTGGCCGTGCCGGCCGTGCGGCACTTTGTCATGGCACAGGAAGCGCTGCTGGCCGGCAAACACGTGTTTGTCGAGAAACCACTCACGCTCAACCTGGAGGAAGGGGAACGCCTGGTGGCGTTGGCCGCCGCGCGCCAACGCATTTTGATGGTGGGGCACCTGCTCGAATACCATCCAGCCGTCACCTATCTCAAGTCAATGCTCGATCGGGGCGACCTCGGTGCGCTGCGTTATATCTATTCGCAGCGCCTCAACCTGGGTGTCGTGCGCCAGGATGAAAACGCCATGTGGAGCCTGGCCCCGCACGACATCTCGATCATGCTTTACCTGCTCGGTGAAGAGCCGCTGGTCGTGGCCGCCCACGGGGTCGCCTATCTGCGCCCGGGCGTCGAGGACGTCGTGTTTCTCACCCTGCGTTTCCCCAACGACCACATCGGGCACATCCACGTCAGCTGGCTCGATCCACACAAGGTGCGGCGCTTGACTCTGGTGGGTACCCAGCGTATGGCCGAATTCGACGACATGGAGAGCTCGGAGAAAGTGCGTATCTACGACCACGGTGTCGAGACGCCCGGTTATGCCAGCTATGGTGAAGCGTTGACCCTGCGCTTTGGGGACATCGTGTCCCCCCGGCTTGATCTGCGCGAGCCGCTGCGTCTGGAGGCGGAGCACTTTGTAAATTGCCTGCGGAGTGGCGCGCAGCCCTTGAGCGATGGTCAGGATGGTCTGCGCGTGGTGCGCGTGCTGACAGCAGCGCAGCAGTCGCTGGCAAATGACGGCGTGCCGGTGGAGGTTCAGCGTTTGAGGAGTTCTTCTTGACATCAGCCATACACCCAACAGCCATCCTGGGTCCGAACGTCCAGCTGGGTGAGTTCGTGGTCATCGAAGAGGGCGTCGTGTTGGGCGCCAATGTCACGCTGGGTCACCACGTCGTGATCCATGCCGGCACGATGCTGGACGACAACGTGTGGGTGAGCGATCAGGCGGTCCTGGGACGCGCACCGCGTCCGGCACCGACCAGTGCGGTATCTACGCCACCAGCCCTGCCCGCGCTGCACGTCGGCCAGGCCAGCATCATCGGCACAGGGGCGGTGGTTTACCAGGGCACGACGGTGGGTGACCACACGATGATCGGCGACCACGCCTTCGTGCGCGACCGCTGCCAGATCGGTAGTCACGTGATCGTTGGCAGCCACGTGACGATCGAAAACGAAGTGCGCATCGGCGACTACACCAAGCTGCAAACCGGTGTCTACCTCTGCGCGTGGGTCACGATTGAAGACCACTGTTTTATCGCACCGTGTGTCGTCACCACCAACGACAATTTTATGGGACGCACCGAGCGCCGGTTTGCGGCGCGCGGTGGCTGCATCATTCGCCACGGGGCGCGTGTGGGCGCAAACGTCACGCTGCTGCCCAACGTCGAGGTGGGCGCGGAGGCCTTCGTCGCCGCTGGCGCCATCGTCACGCGCGACGTTCCGCCGGCCATGTTGGTGATGGGTGTGCCAGCGCGGCCGGTCCGTGCCGTGCCGGCGGATGAGTTTGCGGCTTGAGAGGTCTGCCGGAAGGTCGGTGATGAACCAGGCACAACGGGCCGTACGCTACGGGTGGAAATTTACCCGCACGGCGGCGAGCCGGCTCCCCCGGCGATGGTCAGGGGGCAGGCACAATGACCACAGTTTGCACGCCAGACCCACCACGATTGCCCTGGTGACCCGCCGTGTCACCGCGCGCGAAATCAAGATCGGCCAGGCACTGCGGCTGACCGGTTGGCGATCTGTGCTGCTGGTCAAAGCGGCGCTGCCCGCGTTGGGCGATGACAGCCCGTTCGACCAGGTGGGCACCTTCGACGACTACACCGATATCCTTCACTGGCTGGACGAAGTCAGGGCAGACGCCATCCACCTGTTTGCACACGGTGACAACCTGTTTTACCTGCCGCTTGGCCTCCTGGCACCCTGTCCCCTGGTGTACGACCCGTACGACGTCTGGCAGGGCATGTTTCGCAGCCCGCGGGCGGCGCGTTTTTTCCGTCTGGAGCTGTGGGCCGAGCGCTGGTTTTGCGAACATGCCAGCCGGCTGTGTGCGCGCAGCCTGGAACCGCTGCTGTTGAAACGCCGGTTTGGCTACCGGCTGGCACGGTCGATCTACTTTCCCGAATACTGTCTGCACCTGCCCCGATCCGCGACGCCGCCCGGCCCTGAGATCCACATCGTCTACTGCGGTGGGGTATGGCCGGAGGATCGTTACCCGGCGGCAACCCACGGGTATGCCCAGTATCTGGACGTGGCGCGCGGGCTGGCTGCGCAGCAGCTGCATCTACACGTCTACCCGGCCAACCGCGGCGATGGCGTACCGTTTGACGAGTTCTTTGCCGCCTACCTGGCGGAAGCGCAGACCAACCCCTATTTCCACTTTCACGCGCCTCTGCCCTACGCCGAACTGATGGCCATCTTGCCCACCTACGACTTTGCCATGCACATCTTTGGACCTGGGATCAACACCCAGACCGGGCAGAACTCGCCGGACAAACTACGTTACTCGTCGGCCAACAAGCTGTTCGACTACATCGAAGCCGGGCTGCCGGTGATCATCCACGATGGGTTTCACCAGCGCGGGCTGGTCTGTCACTACGGGCAGGCGATCACCGTCCATACCCTGGATGGCCTGGCGGACCGGCTGCGCACGGCCGGCCGCCAACCGTATCATCCGCACCGGTCAGCGATGCTCGACTACCAGGCACCCCGCCTGGATCGTTTCTACCAGGAGCTGTTATGCGCGTGATCATCCTGGGGGCACGCGCCGATGGCCACGCCAGTGTCGTGCTCGACATACTCGATGCGTGTGGGGTTATGGTCGCCGGTTTTCTGGATGATGATCCCACCAAATGGGGCCAGGCGATTCGTGGTCGCCCGATTCTGGGGGGTATCGACCAGCTCGATGCCTTTGTCGCGACACACCGGCTCACCGGCGGGATTGCCGCGATTGGTCACAATGCCCAGCGGCGCGCCTTGGGGCAGCGGATTCGCCAGGCCGGCCTGACGCTGGTCAACGCCGTTCATCCTACCGCACACGTCTCCGTCGCCGCGCAGCTCGGTGAGGGGGTCTGCCTCTGTCCGGGTGCCATCGTGATGCCCGGTGCACGCCTGGGGGACTGCGTGACGCTCTACACGGCCGCCACCGTCGACCACGACTCAGTCCTTGAGGATGGGGCCAATCTCTCGCCCGGGGTGCACACGGCTGGGCGTGTGTATCTCGAAAAAGACGTGTTCGTCGGCACCGGTGCCGTGTTTATTCCCGACGTGCGCGTGGGTGAAGGCGCTTACATTGGGGCCGGTGCGGTGGTGATTCGTGATGTCGCACCGTACGACGTCGTGGCCGGCGTGCCGGCCCGATCGATCAAAAAAGCAAAATCTGAGGATGACGTATGAAACAAACCGTTTTGGTGACCGGTGGCGCTGGCTACGTGGGCAGCGCACTGGTACCACAAATGCTAGACCGCGGCGATCGCGTCAAGGTGCTCGATCTGTTCATCTATGGTGAGGACGTATTCGACGACGTCCGCAACCACCCGGACCTCGTGCTGGTCAAAGGCGACCTGCGCGACCAGGGACTGCTGCGTGAGATCCTGCCCGGCTGTGACACCGTGATTCACCTGGCCTGTATCTCCAACGACCCGAGTTTCGAGCTCAACCCGGCGTTGGGCAAGTCGATCAACTACGACGCCTTCGAGCCGCTCGTGCAGATCAGCCAGGCGGCTGGCGTGCAGCGGTTTATCTACGCCTCCTCCTCCAGCGTCTACGGCGTCAAGGACGTACCAGACGTCACCGAGGAGATGCCGCTGGAGCCATTGACCGATTATTCCAAATACAAGGCGATGTGTGAGGAAGTGCTGCTGCGTTACCAGTCACCCACCTTCACGACGGTCATCATCCGGCCGGCGACGGTGTGTGGTTATGCGCCGCGCCAGCGGCTGGATGTGATCGTCAACATCCTGACCAACCACGCGATCAACACCGGCAAGATCAAGATTTTCGGCGGCGACCAACTGCGGCCCAACATCCACATCCAGGACATGGTGGACCTGTACCTGCTGCTGCTGGAAGCGCCAGCCGAGAAGATCGCCGGCCGGATCTTCAACGCCGGCCACGAGAACCACAAGGTGCGTGAACTGGCCGAGATGGTGCGCAGCAACGTGGGTGGCAATGTCGTACTCGAAACGGTGCCGACCGACGACAACCGCTCCTACCAGATCTCGTCGGCCCGGATTGCGCGTGAGCTTGGTTTTACACCGGGCCACACGATCGACGAAGCGGTGCGCGACCTGGTGGCCGCGTTCCGCGCCGGCAAGCTGCCTGATTCCATGCACGACCCGCGCTACTTCAACATCAAAATGATGCAGAAGATCGACCTGCAATGACCCAACCGGCGATTCCCTACGTCAACCTGGCCCAGCAGCACCAGCCGCTCAAGCCGGCGCTGCTGGCGGCGGTCAGCCGTGTGCTGGACCACGGGCAGTTCATTTTAGGCCCGGAAGTCGCCGAGTTCGAGCAGCGGTTTGCCGAACTGTGCGGTGTGCGTGACGCGATTGGCGTCAACTCGGGCACCGATGCCCTGATCCTGGCGTTGCGGGCGCTGGGCGTACGGCGTGGTGATGAGGTCATCACCGCACCCAACTCGTTTGTGGCGTCGGCGTCGTGTATCGGCCTTTTGGGGGCGCGGCCGGTGTTCGTCGACGTCGGTGACGACTACAACATCGATCCCAACCGCCTGGAGGAGGCGATTACCCCGCGCACCCGCGCCATCCTGCCGGTCCACCTGACCGGCCGGCCGGCGGCGATGGGACCCATCCTGGACGTCGCGCGCGCCCACAACCTGGCCGTGGTCGAAGACTGCGCCCAGGCCGTTCTGGCACGCTACGACGATCGCCCCGTTGGCAGCCTGGGGGATGTGGGCTGTTTCAGCCTGCACCCACTCAAAACGCTCAGCGCCTGCGGCGACGGCGGCGTCATCACCACCAACGATGCCGGTCTGGCCGAGGAATTTCGTATTCTGCGCAACATCGGTCTGCGCTCGCGCGAAGACTGCGTGGTCTGGAGCCACAACTCGCGCCTGGACACGATGCAGGCGGCGATGCTTCTCGTCAAACTTGACGTGCTGGCCGACTGGACGGCCGCGCGGCGGGCGCATGCCCGCTATTACCAGCAGCACCTGGCCGACGTCGTGCAGGTGCCGGTCGATCAGCCGCACGAGTACTCGGTCTATCACACCTTCGTCATCCAGGCCGAGGCGCGCAACGATCTGCAGACCTACCTGACGGCGCAGGGTATCGGCACGGCGGTTCATTATCCCGCACCCATCCACGTCCAGCGTGCCGCAGCCGGGCTGGGTTACCAGCCGGACGATTTTCCGGTGACGATGGGGCAGGCACAGCGTATTCTCAGCCTGCCGGTTTATCCGGAGCTGACGGAAGCGCAGCGCGCGACGGTGGTGGCCGAGATCCGCGGTTTCTACGACCGTGACTGAACCTGGCGAGCTTCCGGTGCTGGCGGACGAGACCCCTGCGGTCCCGCCGCGGCCACCGGTCGAGCCGATGCTGGCGGTACGTATCCTGCGCAGCACGGCCTGGAACGTCGTAGGTGCGGTCATCAAACAGGGGATTACCCTGCTGTCGGCGGTCATCGTCGCCCGGCTGCTAACTCCGAGTGACTACGCCATCGCCGGGCTGGCCTTGTCGGTGATGGGGCTGTTCAACGTCCTGACCGCGCAGGGTTTTGGACAGGCCCTGGTGCGCCGGACGCAGCTGGCGCCAATCACGATTCATTCGGTGTTTTGGTTTACCCTCCTGCAGGGGTTGGTGTTGGCCGTGCTGGCCGTCGCGGCCGCACCGCTGATTGCCCAGTTCTATCACCAGCCCGAGATGGCCTCGCTGCTGGCCTTTCTTGCCGTAACCCTGATCATTAGTATGCTGGGTGTGGTGCCCAATGCGCTTTTGCAGCGCGATATGCGTTTCCGCGACATCAATCTGATCGGCATCGGTGGGGGCATCGTGGCCGCGGTGATGGGTATTGGTGTGGCGGCCAGCGGCTTTGGTTATTGGGCGTTGATGATGCCCAGCCTGGGGATTGCCGTCGCCACCGCAGCCGGCGCCTACTGGCTGACGCGTTACCGTCCCGCCTTTGTCTTTAGCTGGCAGGAGGTCAGATCGGTGGCGGTCTTTGGCTTCTCGATGTTGGGCTCGCAGCTGCTCACCTACTTCAGCGACAACAGCGATTATCTCATCATGGGGCGCTTCTGGTCACCCGCCAGTTTTGGCCAGTACTATTTTGCCTTCGAACGGGCGCGGCAGCCGTTCAATATTGTTGTCGCCCAATTGAGTTCCGTGGTTTTTCCGGCGTTCAGTAAAATCCAGGACGATCGCGAGCGGCTGCGCCGTGCGTATCTGCGCGGCATCCGTTTTGTCACGCTGATCGTCTTTCCCCTGCACGTCCTGCTGATTGGCCTGGCAGACCCGCTGCTGCCGTGGTTGTTCGGGCCGCAGTGGCAGCCGGCGGTGCCTGTGTTTCAGGTGTTTGCGGCGTACGGCTTTGTGCGCGGGCTGGCGGCGCTGGTGCTGCCCAGTCTGCTGGCGATCGATTATGCGCAGGCAATTCTCGTCTTCAATCTGTTCCGTCTCATTTTCACCGTGCCGGCGTTGTTGTACCTGGGGTTCAACGGGGGTGACATTCTGACGACGGCGGTCGTGCTGCTGGTGATTTGGGTCGTGCAGGCGCCGTTCCTGATCGGTTTCCTCAACCGCAAGCTCGGTCTGACCTGGCGCAGCTTCTGGGACGGCTGGCGCACGGTCGGGCTGGCAACGCTGGTAATGGGTTTGGCGTTCGCGGTAATCCATGTTATAACAACTGGTGCCGGCCTGCCGGTGTGGGCGGTCGCAACGCTGAGTACGGTCGTCTCTTCGGCCCTGTTTGGGCTAATCACCCGCCGGGACCTGGCGGACCTCGTGGGACAGGTGCGAGGCGCGGTGCGGCGGTAGGGAGCGTATTGAATGGATGGGCGGCAATGTGCGATTCGTTGATTCGTTGCCCCCATTCGTTGATGGCCACGCCGGGAATGGATCGCGTTTGAAACTCATAGAGATTCTTTGAGATCTGTGCGTTCTGTGCGGTCAGAAATCGCGTGGGCGTCGGAGACACGGAAATAAGAGCGAATGATGATCTGGAACCAGGAGACGATGCTGGCGGAGATGGAGCTGTTGAAGGGTCCGGTGCTCAGCAACCTCCGCATCCTGGCACCGCACAACCGTAGCGATAATTACTATGCGGAGCTGATGCGGCTGGCCGACCAGCCCTATTTTTTCGAGACCTACCAGGTGATCCTGTGGGCGGGGCTGCGTTTGCAGCCGCGCCGCATTCTGGAAATCGGCACGCGCAACGGCGGCAGCCTGGTCCAACTGCTCAGTGCGTATCACCGGTACACGAGTCTGTCAGTCGTCTCGTTCGATCTTTGGCGTGAAGTCGGCTCGCCGCGCGCCGTGCGCGACAATCTCAAGCGGCTCAACATTCCCAGTGACTTCATCGAATTCGTCAGCGGTGATTCAACCGTGACCGTCCCGCAGTGGAAGCAGCATCACCCCGGTGCGCAGTTCGACTATGTCCTGGTCGACGGTGGCCACGACGTGATGGTGGCCAGCACCGATCTACGCAACGTTGCGGACCTGGTGGCAGCGGGCGGCATCCTGATCTTCGACGACATTGGACCGGAGAGCTACCGCTTGCTGCCGGTGTGGCGCGAGTTCCAGGCCGCCCACGCCGGGCAGTTCGATTGGTACGAGAAGCAGTGGCGCAAAGGGGTGGCCTGGGCCATCCGGCGCGAGGCATGAGATGACCTGGTGGGAGCGGGTTCGCCGCCGCAGTGGTTCGACCTGGCAGGAATGGCGCATCCAGCGCGCCAGCCGTGCGCTGGCCCGCCACCCAGCCGTGACCGCGCCCGCTGGTGCCATACGCATTCGCCCCACGACCCTGTGGACGATTGGGGCGCGCGGGCGGCTGTTGATCCACCCCGGCGGGTCATTGTCACTCGACTGCCGCAGCGGGGCCGGTTTCGACTGGCGCATCGACCGCGGGCTGCTGCAAATCCTCGATGGAACCCTCGAGATCGCCGGGCACGTCGTGCTCGGTGAGGGCTGCCGGGTGTTCGTCAAGGACGGCGGCGTGCTGCGTTTTCTGGGTGACGCGATGGTGGCCGGACGCAGCCAGTTTTTTGCGCATCACCGCATCGAGATCGGTCATGATGCGTTGATTTCCTGGGGGATCTCGATCCGTGATGTGGATGGGCATACGATCTACCAGGGTGACGAAGTCGTCAACCAGGACGGGACTTTCGTCCGTATCGGTCGTCACGTCTGGATCGGGCAGGGGGTCGACATTCTGCCCGGCAGCGACATCGGTGATGGTGCCATTATCGGTGCACGAAGTCTGGTCAAGGGCCAGGTGCCCGCCGGCAGCCTGGTGGCGGGTGTGCCGGTGCGGGTGCTGCGCGAGGGTGTGGTGTGGCGGGCGTAGGGGGCTGGGCCGTCCGCGAATGGTGATCGCGAATGCGCGAATGGCCGTCCGCGAATGCTGATCGCGAATGCGCGAATGGCCGTCCACGAATTTGGGTCGCGAATACGCGAATCACGAATTTAACTTTGCGAATCATTGCGTGAGGGCAGCAAAAATGCGGTGTTTGGTGACCGGTGGGGCCGGTTTTATTGGCAGTCATCTGGTGGAGCGGTTGCT
>JAYRNS010000649.1:0-2391 GCA_041912075.1 Anaerolineae bacterium | reverse complement strand
GCCCTCGCCCATGATGTTGCCTTCGAGGTCGTAGATCTTGCACTTGACGCCGGTCGTGCCGTTGTCGAGGCCGAGCAGATATTTCTGTGCCATGCGAGTTACTCTCCCTTGAGTCTCTAGAAACAGAATCGTGTGACGAAACAATCGCCGTCACGGCGAGTGTTCGGGGATCAGACTAATGGGTTGAAAATGGTGCTACGAGACACGTCCTCCTTTCCGAGGGATTGTATTGTGCAAATCTTCCACGTTCTAGTGCATTTCTATCAAGCGTCGTCGTCGGTCCAGCCGAATTCCTGCCACAAATGGGGCGGGATCAGCCGGTCGATGCGGTCCAATGCGTAGGTGGGTTTGCCTTCGGCCGGCCAGCCTGCCAACATCTCAGGTGTCGTCTCGCCGGTGAAAACCACCGCCGTGTCCATGCCCGAATCGATGCCCATCTTGATTTCGGTGTACAACCGGTCACCGGTGGTGATGCAGTCTTTGACCCCCAACTTCATTACGTTCATGATCGTGTTGAGCATCACCGGGCTCGGTTTGCCGCAGTTGACTTCAAGCTTGCTGCCGGTGCTGTCTTCGATGGCCGCGATGATCGCACCGGCGTCGACCTCGCCGTGCCCGCCAGGGAACGGACAGAAGTGATCCGGGTTGGTGCAGATCAGACGGGCGCGTTTGTTTACATAAATCGCCTCGAAGGCGATTTGCAGCTTGCGGTAGACCAACGTACGGTCGTAACTGGCGATCACGATATCGATTTCTTTGGGGTCTTCCGACATCTTGATGCCGTGCTCACGCAGCGAGCGGATCAGCGGTTCTTCGGATATCGGGTAGACCACGGCATCCGGTGCATTTTGCAGCAGCCACTGGGTGGTGGTGAAGACGGTGGTGACGATCTCTTCGGCTGGTGTTGGCAGACCCAGGCTTTCCAGCTTTTGCACGTACATCGAGACGTCGCGCGTGGGGTTGTTGGACAAAAAGACCACCCGCTTGCCCAACTTACGCAGGGTGGTGATCAGGCGGTACGCCCCAGGCAGCAGGGCTTTGCCCAGGTAGATGGTGCCGTCGAGGTCAAAAATATAGCCCTCGTAGAGACGGTCAGGAACTTTTACCAGGTCAGCGACCATGGTTCCATTGGTACGAATTGACACGGCCAAATCTCCTTTTTCAATAATATACGACCCGGCGCTCGGTCATCAGGGCATAAAAGATATGCCGGTTGGCAACCTGCACGCCCGGGTACAGGTTGGCCGTATTGAGCTGGCACACGCGTGAGCAAGTGCCGCAGATGTAGATCGGAACACCGCGGCTGAGCAGGTAATCGACATGGTCCTGGATGTCGGGGTTGGCCTCGACATTGTCTTGGCGCATGATGTTGCCGGCGTGATACATGAAGTAGAAGGCGATGTCGATGCCTTTATCATCCAGCCAGGTGCGGGCGATGCTAAGCGACATCGGGTTGAACTGGGGGTCGTTGTGCTGTACGCAGAACAGATACTTGGGTTTGTCCTCAGGCATGGCTCATTCTTCCGGTCTAGCAGACAGATATTCGCTGTGTTCCAGCCCCAACAGCTCACGTTCTTCGGGCAGATCGGTCACCCCTGCCGCACGCAGGAGCTCGAGCGCCACCTGACATTCCGTGATCAACACACGCACGGCGCTGCTGCGCAGTGCGCCGAGCACAGCCTGGGCCTTCTCGACTTCACTGGCGACCGCGATGACGCGGGGAATGCGCTGCAGCTCCTCCAGGGTCAGACCAATCAGCCGTCCGTTCAAATCGGACGGCAAGCTGCAGCCGTACTGGTCGAAGTAGTTGCCCAGGATTTCGCCCACGGCCCCCATCTCGCGCAGACGGCGGACCTCATCCAGCGACAGACAGCCGACCTTGACCAGGATCGAATCATCGGTTGGGGTGCCGATACCCATCAGGGCAATATCAGCCCGTCGCGCCACATCCAGGGTCTGCTGGATCGTTTCGTGCGCCAGCAGGGAGGCACGCACGTCGGCACTTTCGACAAAGGTCGGTGCGTACAAAGCCAGGGCGCGCCCGCCGATGCGGTGCGCCAGGTTGCCGGCAATATCGTTGGGATTGATCGACAACCCCATCTGGGGTGATCCACCCATCGCGCTGACGAAGGTGCAGTCGGTTCGTTGGGCGGACCGCAGGAATGCCGCCACGCTGCCGGCGTTGCGGCCCAAACCAACGGCTACCGTGGCACCCGGGAACAGATTGCGCTCCAGGTAACTGGCGGCCGCCCGGGCCACCGAATGGCGGCGGCGCTGCAAATCAGGGTCGGACGGTGCAATGACGGCATCGACGTGGAACAAGGTCTTGATACGGCGCTCGATTTCGAGATGCAGCACGGGGGCGGCATGGACGTGAATCTCGACGATGCG
>JAYRNS010000648.1:0-2678 GCA_041912075.1 Anaerolineae bacterium | reverse complement strand
CGCGAATACGCGAATCATCTAATTTGGCGTGCGGCAGCCTCGTGGCCGTTTTGGAGTGCGGCAGCGACGCTGCCGCTTTGGCGTGCGGCACCATGGAGCAATCGCCAAGACTATCTGAGCACAAGCTCCAGTGCTGGCGGCGTCCGCATTCTGCTTGCGCGCTCCAGACGAGCACCCGGCGTTTGCCATCACTGCCCCAACCCTGGTAGAATCCCCAGCATCACAGCCAGCACGAGACTTGCCGATGTCGATCCATACGTTTATCCAAGCGATGCCCAAGGCCGAGCTCCACGTCCACCTGGAAGGCGCCATTGCGCCGGCGACGCTGCTGACGCTGGCGGAGCGCCACGGCAGGGCCCTGCCAGCCGACACGGTCGAAGGTCTGCAGGCCTGGTACCGGTTTACCACATTTCGCCATTTCATCGACATCTATCTCACGATACAAGCCTGCATCCGCACGGCCGCCGACTTCGCCTTGGTCGTCTATGCCTTTGCGGCCGATCGTGCCCGGCAGAACATTCGATACACCGAAGCGACTGTCACGCCCTACACGCACATCTGGCAAGACAAGGGGCTGCACCCTGCCGACATCATCGACGGTCTCGAAGAAGGCCGCCGCCAGGCTCAGCGCGATTTTGGCATCGAGCTGCGCTGGGTTTTCGACATCCCGCGCAACCTGCCCGAACCGGCCGGCACGTGGACGGCCGGCTACGCCATCCAGCACATGGATCGCGGCGTGGTGGGTTTTGGCCTGGGGGGTGACGAGGCCCGCGCCGCGCCCGAACTGTGGGTCGAACCCTTTCAACGGGCGGTGGCAGCCGGGCTGTACAGCGTTCCGCACGCCGGCGAGGTCGCGGGTCCGGCCAGTGTCTGGGGTGCCATTCGTGCGCTGGGTGCGCGACGCATCGGTCACGGTGTACGCAGCATCGAAGACCCGGCCCTGGTGGCATATCTGGTCGAGACGCAGATTCCCCTCGAAGTAAATCCCACCAGCAACCTGTGTCTCAACGTCTATCCCAGCTTTGCGGCCCACCCCCTGCGCACTTTGTGGGACGCCGGCGTCTACGTCACAGTCAACTCGGACGATCCGCCGATGTTCAACACCAGCCTGACCCAGGAGTATCACGTGCTGCACGACCATTTTGCCTTTACGCCGGCCGAACTCGAAACCACTGCCCTGCGCGCCGTTCAGGCCGCATCCCCCCTCGGTCTGGCCAGTATAAGCAAACGCCAGCTTACTCTGGCATTTCAAACTGCCTTTGCTGCCCTGCGCCTCGAGCACGGTGTGTAAGAAGGTGATGCAGGGATGAGCAACATCGAGCTGGTGCCGGCCAGTCAATGGGGTTTTGCTGAGCTTACTGCGGTCCTCAACGCCGGTTATGCCGACTACTACGTCCCGGCGCAGCAAAACGAAGCCCAGGTCGACCGCGTCGTGCGGGCGTGGGACATCGATTTGGCGGCATCGTCGGTGGCGTGCGTGGGCGGCACGGCCGTTGGCGTCGTGCTCCTGGGTGTGCGTGGGTCACGGGGCTGGATCGGCAGCCTCGCCGTGGTGCCCGTCTGGCGCCGCGAGGGGATTGGCCGGCGCCTGATGGAACACGCACAGGGGCTGGTCCGTGCACGCGGTCTGGAAACGCTGGACCTCGAGGTGCTGACGCGCAACACACCCGCACTGACCCTCTACCTGGCGCTGGGTTTCACCATCCAGCGTGAGCTGCTGGTGTGGCAGCGGCCGGCCGAACAGGGTGCACTGCCCGATCCCTTTATGAAACCGCAACCCCTCGACCCGGCCTGGGCCGTGGCCCAGAGCCCCACCTGGCACGATACCCCCCCGTGCTGGCAGCGCGAGGCGCCATCCCTGCGCCGCCTGGCCGACGATGCCCGCGCGGTGGGTGTTACCGACGAGGAGGGCCAGCCTCAGGCGTACGGCCTGTTCCGTGCGCCGGTCGCAGACCAGCTGCGGCTGCTGGACGTTGGCGCCGCTCCCGGTGCCAACGTCCGCCGCGTGGGCCGTGATCTGTTGCAGGGCTTTCACCTGCGCCACCTGGGGAAGACCGTGACCCTGGTCAATGAACCGGTCGACAGCAGCTGGAACCCGGTCTTTGCCGCCCTGGGCTACTACGTCGTGGAGCGCCAGCACGAGATGCGCTGGCGGGTGGCATGAGATGGCACCGCCGAAACCGACCAACACCCGCCGTGAACAGCGCGAGAGCGAGCGGCGGCTCTTTGTCGCCGTTCTGGCATTTTTGCTGGTCATCGGTGGTGCGCTGATCGGGATCGTCTACGGCGGTTGGGCGGCGGCCACCGGGCTCGTCTGTCTGCTCGTTGGGTCCGGTATCTTGATCTTCCTGTGGCTGCTGCTGACCTGGCTGGAGCGCTGGGCCAATCGCGAGGAATGAGCCTTCAGGGGTGCACGATGCGCTGGAGATTGGCCGGCGCATAATAATCGGCGGCCGGCGTCGTGCCGACGAACATGGTCAGGAAACGATCGGCCTCGGCCTGGTTATTGCACAGGGCGGCGCGCAGCTCGCGCGTACCGCGCGTCGGGGGTGCCAGGGTCGCAAACTGGCATGCTTCTTCGAAACCGCGCAGGGCAGCGGCGTTACGCCGTTGTTCGTAGGTGGCCAGGGTTTCGTCGAGCGGCTGACGGCCGGCCAGGCCATCGTCGATGGCGGCGG
>JAYRNS010000647.1:0-2777 GCA_041912075.1 Anaerolineae bacterium | reverse complement strand
TTGTATACCAGCCTGTTCGACAACCTGCTCGGGCTGGATGACATGGTGATGGTGTATCCGGGGCATGGGGCTGGCTCGTTGTGTGGCCGGGCCATCGGGTCGGTGCGCAGCACGACGGTTGGTTTCGAGCGGCGGTTCAACCCCGCACTGGCACCGCGTGGGCGCGAGGAGTTCGTCACCTACGCAATCAGCGAGCTGCCCGAACAGCCCGGAAATCACCAGCGCATCAAGGGCACCAACCGTCAAGGCCCCACACCGCTTGGTGAGCCTACTGCGCACCCGCTGACGATCCAGAATGCGATCCCGTACTTCCAGATGGGGGCCGCGCTGCTCGACCTGCGGCCGCGTGCCGAGTTCGTCAAAACGCACGTGCCGGGGTCGGTGCATCTGGAAGCCGACGATCAGCTGAGCAACCGCGCCGGCTTCGTTCTACCGCCGCAGGTGCCGGTCATCCTCCTGCTGGCCGACCCGGCCGATTACCGCCGCGTGGTCTTGAGCCTGGCCCGCGTGGGTTACGACAACGTCGTCGGTTACCTGGCCGACAGCCTGGACACGTGGCGGGCGTTGGGTCTGCCCTTGATCAGCGGCGACGTCAAGGACATCGCGCCGGTCGAGCTGAAGAAATTGCTCGACACCGGCAACGGCGAGCGGCCGGTGATCATCGATGTGCGGGAGCCGTGGGAATTTCGAGGAGGTCATCTGCCGGGGGCGCGGCTGATACCGTTGGGTCAGCTGGGCGCGCACGCCGGCGAGCTCGATCCCCAGAAACCGGTGGCCGTCGTTTGTGCCACCGGCAGCCGCAGCCAGTCGGCCGCTGCCCTGCTCAACCAAAAGGGGTTCAAGACCGTGTACAACGTGCTGGGTGGCACGACGGGTTGGGTAATGAGCGGACTCGGACTGGAGCGCGAACCAGCGTAGATGACGGGCGACTGAAATCGCGGCCGCACCCCCGCATGCCGGGCCGGCTCCGCAGCCGACGCAGGTCGGCTTCGTAAGGGTTGCTGCGGTTTCCAACCGCCGATCCCTTGACAGTCGGGTACATGTTTGGTAATCTGTTGTTCTATGGCAACAGATTACCAAACAAGCGACCCGCAGTGGCTGGCCCGCCTGCGGGCGGGTGACAAGGCAGCCTGTGCAGAATGTATCGAGCAGCACTCGCCGGGTGTGTACCGGCTGGCGCTGCGGCTGACGCGCAACCCGGCCGAGGCCGAGGACGTGGTGCAGGAGACGTTTCTCAACGCCTTCAAGGCCATCGGGTCGTTCGAGGGGCGTTCCGAGCTGGGCACCTGGCTGTACCGGATTGCGTACAACGCGGCGATGGGCCGGCTGCGGCGCAAGCGGCTGGACACGGTAGCCGTGGAGCAGGTGACCGCACCGGATGACAGCCTGCCGGTGCCGCGGCAGCTGTTCGATTGGTGCTGTCTGCCGGAGCCCGATTTTCACACGACCGAGGCACGGGCACAGATGGAGGCCGCGATTGCCGAGCTGCCGGAGAAGCTGAAGGTGGTGTTTGTGATGCGTGAGCTGGAAGGGCTGTCGACGCAGGAGACAGCCGATGCCTTAGGGACATCGCTCGAAGTGGTCAAGACCCGCCTGCACCGGGCGCGTCTGTGGCTGCGGGAGCGGTTGTCCGGTTATTTCACCGAGCTGGCCATGGTGCACGCCCGGCGGGTCGAGGAACGATGACGACGCCGACATGTGAGACGCTGCTGGACCATTTTTCCGAATACCTGGACGGCGAGGCACCGCCGGCGTTGTGCGCGGCGCTCGAACAGCACCTGGCGACCTGCGGCGAGTGCCAGGCCGTGGTCGACACCCTGCGCAAGACGGTGGCCCTCTACCACGAGCTGCCCCAGCCCGATTTCCCCGCCGACGCCCGCGGCCGGCTGCTCCACCGGCTGGATTTGGATGAGTTTCTGGCGGGTGGTTGAGCAGCGTGGCGGGCTGCGGCGGATCACAAGACACCAACTTCAGTCCAGGGTCCAGGTCCCAGCACGTATCCAATCAGCAACTCGTTTCTGAATGCGAGCGAGACGGAGCAACAGCTACGACAAGGGCTGGTCGAAGCTTCCCTGTGCGCAGGTTGGCTTGCGGAAATCGGATTAATACGAGATCGCCGGGTTTCACACTGAGAAGACCTCTTCAGCGTCGTCGAGAGTATACTCCACATCTTCATCAGTCTCGCGGACGAATTGACCCAGAGCGAATTCGTGCCATTGCACATCAGACCAATCACGATATGCAAGGGTTATCTGACGGCGCGCGAGGATGAATGCCGTGAAATCGGCAACCTCATTGAGAACGTCTTCCGGTAGAAGTTCGAGTTGTTTCTGGAGTTGTTCACGCAAGGATAGCATGCCCATGATCGTGCCTCCGCGACGAACTGCAGTGAATGGCGAATCGCCAACGAAGTGTAGCACAAGTCAAGAACCTGTGCAAGGCAAAACTCAATCGTGCTGTCGCCAAAAAGCCATGCGTTACGCCCGCAGTACCTGCTGCCGGTGCCAGGCCAGGGCATCGTGGTCGGGCCAGAGGTTGTCCTCGGCCGGCCCCAGGAGGCGCCGGCCGTCGAGGGCGGTGAGGTGACCGGGCACGTTGGGCGTTTGCGCCAGGCGCGGCGCTAGCAGGACGGCGTAGTGCGCCGAGACGCCGATCAGGCCTTCGTCGAAGGTCCAGTGGCACAGGCGGCAGAGGGCCATGCCGTTGCGCGGATCGTCGTTGTGGCTGCGGCTCCAGGGGACGATGTGCGCAGCGTCGACGGCAGTGTGACCATCGTC
>JAYRNS010000646.1:0-5528 GCA_041912075.1 Anaerolineae bacterium | reverse complement strand
CGCACCGCGCTGCTCGACCTGGCCAGATTCGGTGTGCGCAGCGCTGTCCCGCAGAACGCCACCGGCACCGGCGCCGACGTACAGGCGATACTGGAGCGGCAGGCCGCGGCGGTGGCACAGGAGGCTGCCCGGCGCAGCCAGTGTCTGCAGGCTCATACGGCGGGTAGCGTGCCGGCAGCCGCCGAGCGCATCCGTGATTTTCACATCACGCGTTTGCAGATCCTATTTGGTGAGGAGTTCCGCGTCTTGGGCAAAGTGACAGTGGCCCAACCGGCTGCCCTCACCCAAGCCTTTGATTCGACACGGCCGCTGCTGGCGGGTGACGCCGTGGCCCCCCTGACCTGGCTGCAGACACAAAGCCGGCTGCGCCCGGGACCGGCGCGTTTTTGGGGGGCGCTCAACGCGGCCGAGACGCTCGCCAGCGGCGCAACCACCACCCTACGCATCGGCCAGCTGCCGTACGTGGCAGCCGAGCGCTGGGTGGCGTTACCCCCTGCCGCCGGCCAGTCACTGCCGCCAGGGCGGCTCTCGGTGGTGGCGCACAGTGCCGGCGCGTTGCAGTTTGCCCAGCCGCTGGTGGGTTTGGCTGTGGATGAGTGGGTCGAAGTGGTGCCCAACCGCAGCGAAGTGACCGGTGTGGCCTTCCATTTCGACCAACCCGGGGCGCAGTCACCGCAGAGTCTGCTGCTGGCGGTACATCCCGACGTGCGCCCGTCGCGCAGCCCCGCGGCGTGGGACCTGGATACGTTGGCCGCCGTGCTGACTGAAACCCTCGACCTGGCGGTTATCCGGGCCGCCACGCCGGATCAGCTGACTGGCACGCTGTGGCATACGCTGCGTACTACCAGCGGGTCGTGGGGATCGTTTAGCCTCGTCGAAGCGGCAGCCGGGTCGTTGGGCGAGCTGCAGGCGGTCAGCGCGGCCGGGGTGGGACCGGCCTTACACGTGGCGGCGGTGACCGCTGCTGGTGGTTTGTCGCATACGATTCGTCAGACGGATGGCAGCTGGCAGGTCTGGGGTGATGTGCGGCGTGCGGCTGGTGACCGCGGCACCTGCCAGCAGGTGGCCTGTGCCGCGGTGGGTGAGACGCTGCACCTGTGCGCGACCACCGCCAGCGGCATCTGGCACACCATTCGGCAGCCGGACGGCGGCTGGCAGCCGTTTGGGGCGGTCGAACAACAGACCGGCCGTCGCGGTGTGCCGTACGCCATTGCCTGTGCCGGCAGCGGCGCCGAGCTGCACGTCTGCCTCGTCACCGACGACGGCCGGCTGTGGCACACGATTCGCCGGGCCGATGGTGGCTGGTTCGCCTGGGGTGACGTTGCCGGGCAGGCCGGCGTACGCGGTCATTTTTTGGGCGTGGCCTGTGCCGTGGTCGATGGTGCCCTGCACGTCTGTGCAACGAGTACGCTGGGTGTCTGGCATACGATCCGCTGGGCGGATGGTCGCTGGACCCAGTTTGGTGACGTGACGGCACAGGTCGGTGCGCGGGGTTACGTGGTGGATATGGCATGCGCCGGTATTGGTCAGGCGCTCCACCTGCGGCTGCTGACTGCTGACAACCGGGTTTGGCAGAGCGTGCGCGATGCCGCAGGTTCATGGTCGTCCTGCGCCGAATACGCGGGCCTGGGGCACAGCCGTCGCATCACCTGCACCAACGTGGGCGCCACCCTGCACATCGTCGATCTCAGCGCCGCCCAGCCATCACCCACACTCTATTTCGCCAGCAGCGCGCTGGACCTGAATACACTGCCGGGTTGATTGGGATTCACCCCTGTGAGGAGTGCCGCATCCCCAGGTGCGGCACTCCGGCCACCTGATGAATATCCTCCGCACCTCGGTGCCAAACAGGGGCGGTGGTTCTGGAACCAGACGCAGAGCATGCAAGGAGAAACCGATGCCAACGATTACGCAGGGCGTGACCTTGACCCCTTCGGCTCGCAGTGGGGAAATGGACGATGCGCTGGCGGCGCGACTGCACGACCCCACGTGGCTGCTGGCACGTCAGTGGCAGTTCGGCGAGTTCCAGGGGGAGGATGCCGGTTCGCCGGCGGTGGTTCAATTGGAGATGGAACAGGCGCCGTTGAACCGTTTCCGGCCGGGGAGCGCGGTGACGGCGCAACTGTACGCACCGGCCACGACACCGCTCGAAGCGCTGGTCGAAAGTGAGTCGCTGCCGCTGCCAGCGGCGCGTCCCGTGGGCTGGCGGACGGAGGCTGGGTTGACCTTCCTGCGTCTGCTGGCGCGATACGGAGGAACTGCCTACAAAACGGCCTACTGCCAGGCGTATCCCCTCAACCGGCCCACGGCGGTGGAAGCGACCAGTTGGGACGCCGACGCCCTGCGGTTGATCGATCTCTATGCCGGGCGTGTGCCCAATGCGGCCAGTTTGTACCAGGCGTTGAGTGCCGCGCTGGGTCCCGATGGCAGCGGCCAGGGCCCACTACCAGCCCAGCCACCGGTTGCAGCGGCCGACCAGCCCGGCGTGCGCTCGGCGGCTCAGGCCTGGCTGCGCTGGATGGTCACTCAAGGTCTGGACCGGCCAGCCCCTGGGGCGTGGACACCCTCGCGCATGGAGTACAGCTTTACCGCAGCCGCGCGGCCAACGGCCGGTGAGGTGGTACTGGCTGCGCCCGAATACCACGGCGGGATCGTCGATTGGGACAGCTTCGTGGGGCGCGCGGGCACGTCACTGGGTGCGCCGCAGGAATCGCAGACGACCACGCAGCGTTTCCTGGCGACACCGGTGGTGTACCGCGGCATGCCGCACGCCCGGCTGTGGGCTTTCGAGGATGCACGCGTCAACCTGGGGACGATCGACGCCAGCACGCAGGACGTCGCCGCACTGGTGCTCGTCGAGTTTGCCATGGTTTATGGCAACGATTGGTTCGTCGTGCCGTTGGAAATGAGTGTTGGATCCCTCTGCCGTATTCGCACGTTTGTCGTACGCGACACCTTTGGCATCCAGACGACAATCCTGCACTACCGCCGGGTCGATGGCGCCGGCGGTACCTGGCGCATGTATGCGCTGACCCCCGAGACGGCGGCCGCCAACAGCGACGCGCTGCGCGAGAGTTTCTTCCTGGCACCGGCGGCCGCGTTCAGCGCTGACAGCGCGCCGCTGGAAGAGGTGCTGTTCCTACGCGACGAGATGGCGAACATGGCCTGGGGTGTCGAACGGGTCGTACAGAGCCAATCCGGACAGCCGTTGGATCGATACGAGGCCTACCAGGCGCAGCGGCGCACCCAGCCGCCGGAGGCACCAGGACCGGGCGATCTGGCCGATTTCGTGTACCGGCTTGGTTCGGAAGTCCCAGACTACTGGATTCCCCTCGTGCCCGAGGAGGTGTCCGCCGGCTCTGGCGGTATGCGCATCCGCCTGCGGCGCGCCGCCATGCCGCGCATCGGCCCAGATGGGATCAGTGGCACCATCCCACCGCGTGGAGTGCTGCTGCAGCCGGGACAGCCGCTGTGGATCGAAGACGAAGAAGTGCCGCGCGAAGGGGCCCGTGTGCTGCGGTTGGTGCGCCAGACGCGCGGGGCGGATGGTTCGACCCACGTGTGGATTGGCGCGCACAAACGCACCGGTCGCGGCGAAGGCTCGAGCGGCCTGCGCTTCGACACCCTGGCGCCGGCGCCGGGCTGATGCTCGTTGTCATACCGCTCTAAAAACCGGGCAGGTTCACCGGCCATGCGCTCCGTACCGGCACGCGGCCGTTCCCTAAACTAAAACATTTCCCGGGATTGACGTATAATCAACACGGTCGTTGAGTGAGCGAATGGACACAGACCAAGTGAGGTGTTATGATCGGTTTTTTGGTACGTCTGGCAGCCGTTTCGGCTGCGGTGGCGGCGATTTGGATGTGGCAGCGGCGGCGTACACCAGCGGACGTAAATCAATCTGACGTCGCCGGCGGCGAGGTGACGCCGACCCAGGTCATGCTGCCGGACGAAGACGACGAAGCAGACTGGCAGAACCGCCGGCGCACCGGCGACAACCAGGAGTTACGCCGAGCGGTCGTGCACGGCCCGTACCGCCCCATCGATGACCCCGGTGAACCCAGCTCGGTCCAGCTGCCGGAGGAACCATGAATTTCGCCCAAAACGCGGCGCTGCGGCCGCTGGTCAAGATTCGTGAGGGCGACGGCTGGGAAACGTCAGCCGGCCAGGCATTCCGCACGATATTCTATACCGGAAACTACTTCGCCGCCTACTCAGCCGACGACGGGCAGACGTATCGTGCCGTGAGCCCGTTCAACCTGGCCAAAAGCGTTGGCCATCGTTTTTGCTGTGACCAGGTGGCGCATTACGTGCCCGGTGCCAATACGATGGTATGGGTCCTGCTGGCCGACGATGGACCGGTGCTGCTGTGCCTGGCTACGCCCGACGAGATCGCCGAGTCCAAGGGCAAATCGTGGACGATCTACGTGTTGTCTGGCCCGGTTTTCCGGCGCGAAGAGAACACGGAGTTCGACTACCCACAGGTCTCCTACGGCGACAACTATCTCTATCTCACCTTCAACATCATCGGCACGGCCGACGCGATCATGTGTCGCTTCGATTTCCGCGAGCTGCGTGAGCGCGGCACGCTACACTTCCAGTACTTCGTCGCCAAAAACAACGCTTTCATCTGTCCCTGCCAGCTGAGCGGTGACCGCGGCCTGTTCGTGGTGCAGAACACAACGAGCCAGCTGCGCGTGTTCGTGTGGCGCGAACTGGCTAATACGATCAGCTGGCGCGACGTGAATATCGCTACCATCCCAACCGAAGATTGGGTGATGCTGACACCCGACGGCAACGATTGGTTTGCCCCGACGACCAAAATCGATACCGCGGTGCAGGGCGTGGCACGCAGCGGTACCCAGGTCTGGGCCGCGTGGACCGGTGCGCGGCGCGTGGCCGAGCGCCACGAGAACAGTTTCCCGCATCCGCACATCGGTCTGGCCATCATCGACATCCAGAGCATGCGGCTGGTGCAGCAGCGCTACCTCTGGAACCCCGACCATGCCTTTGCCTATCCGTCGCTGGCCAGCAACCCCAGCGGTGAGGTAGCGATCACGTTTACCTGGGGCGGCGGACGTTTTTACGTGCAGCACGGTGTCGGTTTTCTGACCGGCCAGACCGAGCTATGGTCGACAACGAACGACCAGGGCCTCTCCGGCGGTGGCCACTACATCACGGCACGCATGGCGTTTCCCGACATCGATCGTTTTATCGCGGCCGGCTTCACCACAGTCAAGGACACCACCAAAGCAGCCGGCATGGAGAACCAGCCGCGTTACGTACTGTTCGAGCGTTAGGCAGCGTTTGATCAACCGCCAACCGGCGCGAATCGGTTCGCGCCGGTTGGCGTCAATTGGCGGTCACATGGTGGTCCGTTCATGAGGCGACAACCACCGCGACCTGTGTTGTCACACGTTTACTGCCGGGCCATGGCCACACGCAGCCGTTCTTCGGGCGTGATCAGATGGTCAGCATCGTCGGTACCCAGATCGAGCTGGATCCAGTTGATGACACCGTTAAACTTG
>JAYRNS010000645.1:0-2817 GCA_041912075.1 Anaerolineae bacterium | reverse complement strand
TGCGGGCTGCGGGCGGCGCCGCCGGCCTGGCCGCGGGTGGCGAGGCCGGCCTTCCAGCCGGCGATGCCGTATTTGCCCACAACATCGCTGCAGCGGTAGAGCAGGTCTGCATGCTGGCGCACGGCGTCGATTTCGCGTTTCTGCGCGGCGAGAACCAGGTTGGCCGCGGCCTCGGGTACGACGTTGGCGGAGGCCAGGATGACGCCGTCGATCAGGCCAGCCAGCAGGAATCCCGGCGCGGCATAGGCTGAGCCGCCCAGGATGATAAACTCGTGGCGGCCGGCCGCGGCCCGGTAGGCGACCGCGATTTGGGCGTCGTGGCCGCTGTTTTTCATGCCCAGGACGTTGGGATGGCCGGCCAGCGCGGCGACCGTTTCCGGCGGGATGGTGACGTTGGTGATGGGCGGTACGCTGTAGAGCAGCACCGGGATGGGGCTGGCGTCGGCCACCGCCTGGTAATGTTTCGTCAGCGCCGCGGCGGTCATCGATTTCTGGTAGTAGCTGGGTGTTACGACCAGGGCGACGTCAGCGCCAGCATCGGCGGCACGTTGTGTCTCGTCGATGGTCAGCCGTGTGCCGGGCATACCGGTACCGGCGATCAGCACCAGGTCACCGGCGATGTGCTGCCGCCCGACTTCGAGCACCAGCGCACGCTCGAACTCGCTGAGGTGCGGCTGTTCGCCGGTGGAGCCCAGCAGCAGAAACCCGCTCAGCCCGGTGGTGCTCATCCAGCGGATGTTGCTGGCCAGAGCACGGTCGTCGACGCCGTCCTGGCTGGTGAATGGCGTGACCAAGGCGACGTGGGCACCGCACAGGCGCTGACGGAGTTGGTTAGGGTTCATGCGTTACGTTCCCTTCGGCGTGGCGCATTATCCGCGGTAAGGCGGGATCGCCTGCATGTGAATGGTTATCGGCGGGGGGGACTGGCCGCGCAGCTTGCGCACACCTGTGCTCACAGCCTCGCGCAGCATCGAGGCCGTACTGGTCTGGCTGACCAGGAGCCCGGTCTTGCCATCGGTCGCAGCCGATGCCAGCCACACGGCCTTCTGTGCCGGCACTTCGGGTGGTTTGGCCAACAGGCGTACGACGGCCGGAAAACGAGCCAGGCGGCCCTGCGACCCATCGATGACCTCGACGTCGGTCAGCAGCTCGGTCAGCACCATCCCAGGGTTGAACGCAAAAACCCCCACGCCGCGACCTTTGGTTTCTGCGGCCAGGGCGAGCGTAAAGGAGCGCACCCAGGCTTTGCTGGCAGAATACGCATTCTGGTAAGCGACCGGTCCTTTGTAGCCGTGCCCCAGGAGGTTGATCAGCTTGCCCGAACGCTGCACCAGCATCGACTTGAGCGCCGTGCGCGAACCGTTGTAGACGCCGGTGATGTTCGTCTGGATTACCTGGTAGAACGCATCTGGACTGAAATCGACCGTCGGGCCGTAGGGGCCGGCCGTGCCGGCATTGTTGATCCAGATGTCGATTCTGCCAAAATGAGCGATGGCGTGGGCGGCCAGTGCCTCGACCTGCGCCAGCTCAGCCACGTCGACGGCAAAACCGCTGGTGCGTGCGCCCTGCGCGACCAGGTGCTTGACCGCCTGGTCGATGGACCGCTGCGAACGCGACGCCACGACGACGGCGGCACCAGCGGCCGCATAGGCTTCAGCAATGCCGAGCCCCAGACCGCGTGTGCCGCCGGTAATGACAGCTACTTTGTTATCGAGAACTCCCAAGGTAACACTCCAATATCAAGCGGGCATCGTCAGCACGGGCTCGGTTTGCAGGACCCGCGCGATCTCCGCAGCCCACGCGGTGATATCGTCCCAGCGACGGAAGTCACCGACGGGTGCTTTGATCCCTTTGACGAGCAGTTTTTCGGCGAAGTTGAGCTTCTTCAGATCGATGGCACCGTGGAAGAAGCGGATATCCTGTGGATGGACGCGGTCGGCGATGGGCTGCTGCGCCTCGGGGAATTCCCAGCCTTTCATCAGCTCCACCGGATCGCCTTCGCCGGTGGGGCCGCTCGAAAAGAGCCAGAGCGGACGTGATGCCAGGGTAGGCTCGTTCCCGGAAAGGAAATCGGCCGCTTCCTTGCGCCAGCTGCCGGCGTACACGGCGCTGCCCAGGACGACGGCGGTGTAAGTTGAGACATCACCCGCGCGATCGGCCGGCGTCACGTGGACGTCCAGACCATGGTCGCGCAGAACGGCAGCGATGCGTTCGGCAATTTCGGCGGTGGCGCCGTACTTAGTACCATAAGCCACCAGGATGCGATGTTGCATGTCGTATCTTCTCCTCAGCAGAATGTGCCTGCTGCCACACGGTAGGGAAGCACAATCGTTGGTCGATCGCATGATGGATCACAGGCCAGCAACAGGATACCATGCGGAGCGACAACTGACTATGACTTACATCAGGGAGAAGGGAGTACGGAGTACGGAGTACGGAGTAGGAAGTAGGGATTAGTGGCTGCATTCGGTGTCTGGTGTTTCGAACAACGTTTTGGTAGGCAATCGTAAATCACAGCTCCCGCTGTGACGACACCCCAGACCCGCAGACTTCCTGCGACGCGTAGACACCGCACCTCGTAGGTCACAGCTCCCGCTGTGACGACCAACTCAACCCGCAGACATCCTCTGACGCGCCGCCGCCGCACCTCGTAGGTCACAGCTCCCGCTGTGACGACAATCTCAACCCGCAGACATCCTCCGACGCGCCGCCGCCGCACCTCGTAGGTCACAGCACCCGCTGTGACGACCAACTCAACCCGCAGACATCCTCCGACGCACCCCCGCCGCCCCTCGGAGGTCACAGCTCCCGCTGTGA
>JAYRNS010000644.1:0-7452 GCA_041912075.1 Anaerolineae bacterium | reverse complement strand
GGGAGGCCGCATGGTTGGCCTGGTTATCGTTTCACACAGCCACACCCTCGCCCAGGGTGTGTTGGAGCTGGCGCGGCAGATGGCGCCGCCGCAGGTGCAGATTGCCAATGCTGGCGGTATACGTGATGAAGGGCCTGATCAGTTTGCCCTGGGCACCGATGCCATGATGGTCCTGGAGGCTGTCCAGGAGGTATTTGACCCGGCTGGTGTCCTCGTGCTGATGGACCTCGGCAGCGCGGTGTTGAGTGCCGAAATGGCGCTTGACTTTCTGGATGACGAGATGCGCCCGCACGTTCAATTGTGCGAGGCACCCCTGGTCGAAGGCACGCTGGCAGCCGCGGTACAGGCTGGGCTGGGCAGTCCGTTGGATGTGGTGGCGGCCGAAGCGCGCACGGCCCTGCTGCCCAAGGCGTCACAGCTGGGTGTCACCATCGGGGAGACACCCTCGATGGCCGCGGCCGCGCCTGCCGCAGCCGAAGCTGCCATCCTGCGCCTGACGGTGCGCAACCGCCTCGGGCTGCACGCCCGACCGGCAGCGCTCTTCGTGCAGACCATCGGGCGTTATCAGTCGGACGTGACCGTGCGCAATCTGTCGCGCGGCGGTCCCGCGGTCAATGCGCGCAGCATCAACCTGGTAGCCACACAGGCCATTCGCCAGAACAACGAGATCGAGCTCACCGCCCAGGGACCTGATGCGGCCGAAGCCCTCGCCGCGATCCAGGCGCTGGCTGACGCCAATTTTGGCGATGACGATCGTGCCTTTGAGGAGCCTGCGCTGACAGCTGCGCCAGCTGCGCCGGAGTTGGAGCTCTCGCACGAAGATGCCCGTCGTGTCATCCAGGGGATTGCCGCGTCACCTGGTGTGGCATTGGGGCCCGTACAGCACTTCAAACCGGTGGCACCCACCGTGACCCGCCAGACGACTGCCGACCCGACGGCCGAATGGAACCGGCTGGGCAAAGCCATCGCGGTGACCCGCACGCGCATCACGAACACACGGCAGCGCCTGACGCAGGATGAGTCGGGTTACGCGGCAGCGATTTTTGATGCCCATCTGCTGTTTCTCGACGATCCGGCCCTGCTCGACCCGGTGCACGCCGCCATCGCCGGGCAGCACCTCAATGCCGAAGCCGCCTGGCAGGACACCATCGACCAGATGGCGCACACCTACGAGACCCTGGATGACCCCTATTTCCGCGCCCGGGCCGCCGACGTGCGCGATGTGGGGCGCCAGGTCCTTCTCGCCTTGTCGGGTCAGGCATCACTCGCCTTCACGCTTGACGCACCTGCCGTACTGGTGGCGGAAGACCTGACACCGAGTGACACGGCAAATCTCGACCGCGACAATGTTCTGGCCGTTTGTACGGCTCTGGGTGGTCCTACGTCACACAGTGCGATCCTGGCACGTACGCTGGGCCTGCCGGCGGTGGTGGGGCTGGGGCCGCGTGTCCTGACCCTGCCGGCAAACAGCCGCGTCGTGGTGGATGGTGACAACGGACGGCTGTGGCCCGACCCGCCGGACGCACAGTGGGCTGAATTCAACACCCGCCGCGAGCGCTGGCTGGCGGCCCGTGCCGATGCCCTGGCGGCCAGCCGGGCGTTGACCTACACCGCCGATGGCGCGCGCGTGGAGGTTGTGGCGAATATCGGCAGCCTCTCCGACGCCCGCCGGGCGTTGGAGGCTGGCGCCGAAGGGGTGGGTCTGCTGCGTACGGAATTTCTGTTCCTGGAGCGCAGCACGGCACCCTCGGAAGAAGAGCAGGTGGCGCTGCTGCAGCCGATTTTCGAAGCGATGGGTGACCGCCCTGTCGTCGTGCGTACGCTCGACGTGGGTGGGGATAAAGAACTGGCCTACGTCAACCTGGGACACGAGGACAACCCGTTCCTGGGTACCCGGGCCATCCGTCTCTATCGCCAGCGCCCGGACCTGATCGAACCGCAGCTGCGGGCGATCCTGCGTGCTGGTGCGGGCCATGCCGTGCGCCTGATGTTTCCCATGATTGCAACCGGCGAAGAGGTGGAATTCGCCCGCGACCTGGTGACACGGACGCAGGCTGATCTGAGGCGACAGAAAATCGCCACACCCACCGATCTGCAGGTAGGTATCATGATCGAGATCCCTGCCGCAGCGATTTTGGCTGACAAGCTGGCAAAGGTGGTCGATTTCTTTAGCATCGGCACCAACGATCTAACCCAGTACACCATGGCTGCCGAACGGGGTAATCCGCGCGTGGCCTACCTTGCGGATGCCCTGCATCCGGCCGTCCTACACTTGATTGCCGACGTCATCAGCGCAGCGCACCAGCACGGGCGTTGGGTGGGTGTCTGTGGCGAGCTCGCCGGCGACCCGGCCGCGATCCCGATTCTGCTGGGTTTGGGTCTCGACGAATTCAGCATGAACGCCGCAGCCATTCCCGGTGCCAAACAGATCGTTCGTGCCTGGCACCGTGACAAGGCACACGACCTGGCGCTGCAAGCGCTGTCACAGACGTCGGCCGCGGCGGTGCGGGCGTTGGTTGGGAGTAGGGAGTAGGTTGTGAACCATGCACATTGTCGAGATCGACACCCACGATCGCCAGCAGGTTCGTAAATTCCTGCGTCTGCCCTTTAACCTCTATCGCAACACGCCGCAGTGGGTGCCGCCGCTGGCTGGGGATGTGGCACGGATGCTGGACCGTCAGCGGCATCCGTTCTACCAGCATTCGGATGCGGCATTTTTCCTGGCCGAAGCGGGCGATCAAGTGGTCGGGCGGATTGCGGTGCTCGATAACCATCACTACAATAACTTTAACCACGAAAAGACCGCCTTTTTTTATCTCTTCGAATGTGAAGACAACCGTGACACGGCCCTGGCGCTTTTTGGGGCGGCCATAGCCTGGGCACGCAATCGTGGGCTCGACAGCATTCAGGGACCCAAAGGATTCACCGCGCTGGACGGGATGGGTCTGCTGGTCAAAGGCTTCGAGCACCGGCCCGCGCTGGGTATTGCCTACAACCTGCCCTATTATCCCGCCCTGGTCGAAGCGGCCGGCTTCACCGGCAGTGGTGATGTCGTCTCGGGGTACCTGAGTGCACGTTCGCCCTTTCCCGAAAGAATCCACCATCTTTCCGAGACCGTGCAAAAACGCCGGGGGCTGCAAATTGCCCGTTTTCGCACGCGCGGTGACCTGCGCGCCCTGGCACCCAGGCTGGGCACGCTGTACAACGCCTCACTGACCGGCACGACCGGCAACGTGCCCCTGACCGATGACGAGATCAAAACCATCACCAACCAGATGCTGCTCTTTGCCGATCCCAAATTGATCAAGATCGTCATGAAGGACGACAACCCGATCGGTTACCTGTTTGCCTATCCCGACATCTCGGCCGCCGTGCAGCGCACGAAAGGACGGATCTACCCCTTTGGCTGGATCGATCTGTTGTGGGAGCTGCGGCGTACGAAATGGGTCAACGTCAATGGGGCGGCGATCATCGAAAAGTACCGTGGCCTGGGCGGGACGGCGATCCTGTTCAGTGAAATGTACAAGAGCATCGTCGAAGGCGGTTTCGAGCACGCCGACCTGGTGCAGATCGGTGTGGAGAACGACAACATGCAGCGCGAGATGCGCGACCTCGGGATCGACTTTTACAAAATGCACCGCACTTACGCGCGCGCCATCGTGTAATATTCACCGCATAGAACGCACAAAACACATAGACTCTTTATCTATTTTTTGTGCCGTCTGTGCTCTGTGCGGTGGAAAAGGTCGTGGCGCGGGCATCAAACCGTCTGCGCCAAGGCAATACCCTTGCGCACCATGGCGCGCGTCGCGGCGGACATGGGCAGTGCATTCAGTGCTTCTGGCGCAAACCAGCCGACGGCACCCGCGTCGTCGCCGGCATGCGGTTCGCCTGCTTCCCAGAAGGCCAGATAATCCAGGACGACGTAATGATAACGCACCCGCCCGTCAGCGTCGCGCACGATGGGTTCGAAGCTGCCGATGAATGGACCAGGCTGCACGGTCAGGCCCGTTTCTTCGGCCACTTCGCGCACCAGGGCCTCGGTCAAGGTTTCACCAATTTCGACGAGCCCCCCCGGTAGGGCCCACAGACCCAGGCTTGGCTCGCGGCCGCGCTGCACCAGCAGAACCTGCCCGGCACGCCAGATAAGGGCACCGACCCCGACGAGGGGCGCATCGCGGTATTCGCGCTGGACACCCGGTGTGGGGAGTGTATGGCTGTCGTGACTATTGGCCACCGGTTTAATCTCCATCGGCAACTCCTGGTGTCTCTGGGTCGAAATCGGCCGGCAGGAGTGGCGGCTCGAGCGGTGCATCCACAGCCCAGAAGTCGTCACCGGGCTGGGCATCGGCTGCCAGCCAGGTGACGAGGAGGGGCCAGAATTCACCCCAAACCGCAATTTCGGCATCGGGCTGCACCTGGCGTGTCTGACGGGCGTTGGCGGGGTGCGGCTGTGCGCTGAACAGCACGGCACGCATCCCCAGCTCCTGCGCCGGCGCGATGTCCTCGTCCAAACGGTCACCCACTGCAACAGCCTGATAGGGATCGACATCCCAGGCCTGCAAAGCCATGGTATAGAGCTGCGGGCGTGGCTTGCGCATCTGCGCTGTTTGCGAGGTCAGTACGATGTCGAATTGAGGTCGCAGCCCCAACTGGCGCACCATACGTTGTATGCTGCGATCGCAGTTGGAATTGGCGACGACAGCCAGGTGAAAGCCAGCCTGATGCAGCCTCTGGGCCGCTGCGACGGCTCCTGGCAAAGCCGCCACTGCGGCCACCAGCGGCGCATAGTGCGCATCCACGGCCTGCCGTATCAGCTTACGATCGACCTCGCGATAACCGTAGAACTGGACAAGGAAGGCGAGTGTATCGTCGGCGGTGTGTTCTTCCTGTTCGCGTGTTGATTTAGTGGCGGCAAATTCCAGTGCTTTCAGCCACTGGCTGGCGAAATCGTCCGGCAGTTCGAGACCGGCCTGACGCAGTACGGCGGTGGCCGCCAAGGCACCCTCGTCCGCCAGCACCGGCTGCGGACGTGCGAAACTTACCAGGGTATCCTCGAAATCAAAAACAATCGCCTGAATCGACCGCTCGTGCAGCGGAATCAGGGCAAGTTCTGCTGTTTCCACCACTGCCTCAGTTCATTGATAGCAGCCCGGTCGAGCTTGTGACCCGTGTCGTATTCGCGGTACGTCAGGTCAGCGCCGGCCTCGCGCAGCACCTGCGCGGCGGCCCGCGCGACGTCGAGCGGAATCACGTCATCGCGCTGACCCGCCGCCACAAACACCGGCAGACCGCCGAGCGCTACCAATGCTTGCAGCGGATCGACACCGGTTGGCATAAAACCGACGAGTGCCACGACACCTCGCACCAGTCCGGGGTGCTGCAAGGCCGTCGCCAGGGCGGTTGCCGCCCCCTGGCTGAACCCCATCAAGAAGATACGATCGGGATCAGCCGCGTACTCGAAAGGCAAGGCACGCACGAACTGTGTCACTGCGGCCACTGCCTGGTCGAACATTGGTACACTGGGCCATTCGTGTGGCCGACGTGGGTGCCAGGCATAACCGCCGGCCGGGTCGGCCACGATGGCGCGCGGTGCAACCACCAGACAGCCGGGTGGCAGGGCACGGTCCAGCAGCCACATGACGTCTTCGTCCCCACTGCGGCCGTGCAGCAGTACGATCGCCGGGTGCGGTCCCGGCGTCGTGGGCTGTCGCACACGGTGGACGAGTCCGGTTGCTGCGAGGGCCGGGCCGTCGGCCACCAGCCTGGGCGGTGACTGCGCACTCATGTTACGTTCGCTCGCATGTATATTCCACACCGCGGGCATGCAGATAGGCCATGATCTGCGCAAAACAACCAGGTGTCGCCCCGACGTATTCGGGCGGGCAGATACCGGGCTGTCGGAAGTGCCCGTCGAGGATCAGGCGGGCCACCGCGGTGCAGGTGTAGCCGGTCACCCGTGCCATCGACGAGGTATCGGTCGTCTCGTCGTAACGATCGAAGAGGTGGTAGAGATAGCGCCGTGGCTCGCCGTTCTCCTGGCCACTCACCGCGATGCGTGCGACCGTGAAGTCCGGTTCGCCGGCCGCGTAGCGCCAGCGCTCAAAGAGCAGGCGTGCCGTCAGATCACGCGGACGGATACGGCTGCCTGCCACGTCCAGCGGTTCCTGTGAAAAGAAACCGGTTTCACGCAGCACGTGCATCAGCTCGCGGTGTCCGGGATAACGCAGCGTCTTTTCGGTCATGTTGGGGACCGGTACGGTGCGCAGCAGCGTGCGCAGGCCATCGGTATTGAACGCTTCTAACGTGCCCACCGGTTCGAAATCGACCATCTCAGGTTCCGAAAGGGCTGGTTTGATGGCGATACGTCCATTGATCATGTGCCGGGCCGGGCGCGTGTACTCCTCGATCACGTCGCTCGGTGAAAACGGTGCTTTGTACTGGTACGGCCATGTGCGCTGGACGGGCAGTCCACCCACCATACAATCGAAATGCTCCACGGTCATGTGCGTGGCGTGGTGCCCCAGGATGATGTTGCCCATGCCCGGTGCTACGCCACAGTCGATGACTGCAGTCACCCCGTGGGTGCGCGCCAGCTCGTCCAGATCGAAAGGCTCTTCGTCGAAGAACGAGATATCGACGACGTTTTTGCCCGCTTCGATCACCGCGCGCAGCACCTGGAAACCCAAAAAACCAGGCACGGCACCAATCACCAGATCGTGGTTGCGCACGATCTCGCGCACAGCCGCCGGGTTGGACAAATCGCATACGATCGTGGTCAATGGATGATCGGCCTGCAAGGCGTGCAGCCGGTTGGCATCGATGTCTGCCACCGTGACGTGGTAGTGCACACAGAGATCGCGGGCGATGGCACTGCCCACCATGCCGGCACCGAGAACGATGATTGCAGTCATACGACGTTGCACGATTCCATAAAGTGCGCTAAAATACGCACTGTGTCGTGGGTCAACTGCCTCATACCACACCCTTCGTTTTTACCAGCCCAATACAGTGTAACAGGAGGAATCTCGATAGACCCTAGTATAGTCGTCTGTCCCGAAAAGGCAAGCCCGCTGAGAAAGTAGAAGTTTCCAGCATCCACGGTTTGGTGTCGTGTGCCTGGCGACCATCATTGTCGCCAGACGATGCACAAGCACACGTCACACTTCAATCTCTCGATACATTTCCACGTTCAAGGAGGAACACATGAAAACCTGGCGAATCTTGACTGGCATGCTGCTGGTGCTGGTACTCATCGCTGCCTTCGGTGCTGCGGTTGTGTTTGCGCAGCCCGCGCCAATGATCCCGCGGCAGGTCACCGCGGAGCAGCCCGGCAACACATTCGAGCTCACGATTCTGCATACGAATGACTTCCATGCCCGCGTCGATGGTCAAAGCGGCATCGGCAGTTCGGCACAGCTGGCGACCGTCATCAACCAGTATCGCGCCAGT
>JAYRNS010000643.1:0-5198 GCA_041912075.1 Anaerolineae bacterium | reverse complement strand
GCTCTTCTGCTGGTTTTCGGATAGACTCTTATCGGTCATTCCCGGTGCTTCTCTGACGCTTCAAGAGGTGATAAGGTGATTTGGCCATCTGTAAGGCCAGCCGTACCCCTTCATGGCTGATACTCGACACCCAACCCTCCAGCTCGGCTGTGGCAACCAATAGATCCAGCGTCCAGCCGGTCTGTCCCAAACCAAAATCGCGTGGTTCTTTTTCTTGCATCAGCCAGACCAGCTTGCGGCCGAGTGCTTCACTGATCTTGCGCGGGCGCCCCGGTGAAGCTCGTCGCTGGAGGGCGTTTTCACCCTTGTCGTTGAATTCTTTGATCCGCAGGCGCACCTGCACTTCGCTCATGTCGACTTGACGTGCAATCTCGGGCACTCGCCGGCCTTCTGCAGAAAGGAGAACCAGTGTCGCCCAACGCTGGCTGGTGGGATCACCTTCAGCCGCCAGAACGTGAAGCAGCGTTCTTTCCTCTGTCGTCAAAGTCCGTACGTATATGGCCATTATCCAGTCACAATTATAGCGTCAGATCGTGAAAAACTGAAAGTTCTTTTTTTGAAATCTCATGCAGTGTAAACCCAAGGCTGTGAAGGAAGTTACGCACAGTTTCTGTCATCCCGGCGGGCGCACATATTCGGATGTGCCCTGACTTGTCCATTCGGCCCAGGCAGTTATAATCGAACCCATGCGACCCACCTTCGACGCCCTGCTCGTGGCGCTGCTGCTGATTGCTCGTGTGCGGATCGATACACTGGCCGAAGCGGCGGTTTTGCCGTTGCGTTTCCAGGATATGGCGAACCATCCGCTCCTGGGAAAGCTCCTGGCACCTGAAGTGTGGCAGGCTTTTGGCGACCGCTATGTCGACGGTTTATCGCTGATCCTGATCACGGTGGGATTTGGCGCGCTGGCCTTTTACCTGCTGGCCGATGGGCTGCGGGCCACATTGGGCGGCCGGCGGTCGTGGTGGATCAAAGTGACGCTGTTGGCCGTCATTATCGGTGTCACTGTGGTAGCCCCCACCATCAAGCTGATCCTGCTGCGCCAGGCCAGTGGTCCGGCCAGCTACAGCCACGACGGTGGTGTGATCCAAACCGAGGCCACGATCGATTTTCTGTTGGCCGGGAAAAACCCCTACGTCGAAGATTACACGCAGACGCCGATGGCCGAGTGGGGCTTCGACGAGTACCGGACGGCGCTGTACCACTACCCCTACCTGCCGTGGACGTTCGTGTTTTCGGCGCCGTTCCGCATCGTTGGCCAGGCACTTCTGGGCGGGTATGATCAACGGCTCGTGTATTTGATCCTCTACATCGTTATGCTGTGCCTGGTACCCGGTCTGGCACGACGCGAGGGAGCTGCCGGCAGTCCAGCCCTGGCCTTGATTGCGGTGTTGGGATTGAACCCGATCATGGCGAATGACGTCATCTTCGGACAGAACGACGTGTTCGTGTTGTTCTGGGTCGTGCTGGCCCTGTGGCTCCTGGCGCGACCGCGGCCAAGGCTGTGGCTGTCGGCCTTTGTGTTTGGTCTGGCCTGTGCCAGCAAACCGACGGCCTGGTTCCTGGCGCCGTTTTTTGCCCTGCTCCTGCTGGATGGAGCACCAGGCGGCCGGCCGGCCTCGTGGGCGGGTAAGTTCAAGGTGCTCGTGCGTTACGGCTGGCCGGCGCTGCTGTCATTTGCGCTGCTGCTGGCGCCCTACGTGCTGTGGGATGCCAATGCGCTCGTCGATGATGTCTGGCGTTGGGCCAACGGGACGGCTGCGCAGGCCTACCAGATTTGGGGGTGGGGTGCCAGCAATCTCGTGCTGGCTTTACAGTTGGTGAGTAGTCGTTTTGCCTACTGGCCGTTTTGGGTGCCGCAGCTGCTGATCAGCGTGCCCCTGTTGGTCTGGCTGATGCGCTGGCAGGCGCACGACAATACCCTGGCGGGTGCGGCGTGGCGTTATGGTCTCTTTTTGTTCGTGTTCTTGTTCGTCTCGCGTTTTATGAACGAGAATTACCTGGGCTACGTGCTGGCACTGTGGGCACTTGGTTACTTTGTTGCCGAAAGCAAGACCTCTCTGGTATAATCGACTTTCGATTTTGGATTTTGGATTTTGGATTGAGAGGTGGGCGCGTGGGGGGTAGGGGGAGATGATCGAAGAGCCAAAACCGCGTCTGCGGTGCAGTGTGGGTGTCACGGCCCACAACGAGGAGGCCAACATTGGCAGCCTGCTGGAGATGCTGTGCAGTCAGTACGTGCACGAGGTGGACATCACCGAAATCATCGTGGTTGCCAGCGGCTGTACGGACAATACCGTGCCGATCGTCGAAGCACTGGCCCAGCGCGAGCCGCGCATCCGTCTCTTCGTCCAGCCCCAACGCGAAGGTAAGACCTCGGCGGTCAACGTGTTTCTGGCCAACGCCCACGAAGACATCTGCGTGCTGGAAAGTGGTGATACCATCCCCCGCGAAAACACCGTCGAGCACCTGGTGCGCATGTTTGCCGACCCAACCGTTGGTATGACCGGTGCGCACAAGATTCCGGTCAACACCCCTGAGCACATCGTTGGTTTCTTCACCCACCTGCGGCTGCGTATGGAACACGAGCTGTGTCTCGAGATTCCGCGCCTGGGTGAGATGATTGCCTTCCGTAAGGTGTTCGACCAGATTCCGCCTGACGTCGCCATGGACGAAGCCTTCGTGGAAGCCTTGGTGGTGCAGCGTGGCATGCAGGTGCGTTATGCGCCCGACGCGGTGGTGTACAACACCGGCCCCAACACGGTCAGTGATTTTGTGCGCCAGCGCCGGCGTAACCATGCCGGTCACCTCTACTTACAGCACAAGTACGGCTACAAGGTGTCGAGTATCCAGAACACGCGCGTGATCCGGGTAGCCTTGAAAGAGGTGTGGGGGGCCGTTCGCCTGTTGTATACGCTGTTCCTGCTGGGTGTGTTGGAAGGGTGGGCGCGTTTCCTGGGCTGGTACGACTATATGGTCAAACGCGACCGGCACGTGGTGTGGGACATGGCATACACCCAGAAGGCCGACGTCGTGCAGGAAGTCCAACACCGGCTGGGTGCCCAAGACACGGCGCCGGTCGCGACGCATACCAATCTGCAGATTGGGCCGTAACACCGACCGGTCCATAGGAAATCGATTGTGCGTGATAAGCTGATTTTTCTGGCCAAGCTGGCAATTAGCGCGATCTTGATCGCCTTCATATTCAGCCGGGTCGACCTGGCCATGCTGCGCGGCAAGCTGGCCAGTGCCAACGTGGCCTACCTGCTCCTGGCCACGATCCTGTACTTTGCTGCCATCGTCGTCAACTGTGCCAAGTGGGCGGTGCTCCTGCGTGCGCAGGTGACCGGTGTGCCGTTCCGGGCGCTCCTGCGTTATACCTTCATTGGCGTCTTTTTCAACACCATGCTCCCGGCCAATATCGGCGGCGACGTCGTACGCGGCTACGAGCTCAGCGCCTACACCGACAGCAAACTCGACGCCGCAGCCTCGGTCATCGTCGATCGTCTGGTGGGTTTGCTGGCTTTCGTCACCTCAGCGGTGGTCGCGGCGGCGATTCTGGTGTCGGCCACCCATCGACCGGACCTGGAAGTCATCGCCGTGGCCGCGATGACTGCGTTGTTGGCCCTGGCGTTTACGATGGCCCTGCTGTTCAGCCGCCGTCTGCGCGCCCGGGTTGCCATGGTGTTTGGCTGGTCATTTCTTAAGCCGATGGGGCCCATCTACGGCCGGCTGGCCGATGCATTCGGCGCCTACCGGTTTCGTTATAAAACCTTACTCCTGGCGTTTGCCATCGGTCTGACCGGCTTGATGCTGACCAACCTGGTCAACTACGCCATTTCCGAAGCCTTGGGTGGTGGTATGCCGCTGCTGATGATCGCCTTGTTCAATCCGATCATTGCACTGGTATTGTTGATCCCCATTTCTGTGGGTGGCATCGGCGTCAACCAAAACGCCTACGTCTTTTTCTACGGCCTGGCCGGCGTGCCGCACGACCACGCCCTGGCCGTATCACTGGTGATGCAGGCCCTCATCCTGTTGTCTGGTCTGCCCGGAGCAATCCTGTGGCTGCGCACGCAGCGCGGCCGGCCGGTCGCGGCTGCTGCCAGCCTGAACAATGCAAAACAGAGCCTGTCCGAATAATCCAACGTCGTGGCTTGCCGAAAAAGACCCTCCGAACATGCCGCGCGTGATTCTCCCGCCCAAAAAACCGGTTCTGTGCCCTATTTGCGCCACCTGGTACAATATGTTATAATCCAAAGGCATCGCAACGAAGCGTGACGCCATCAGGCCAGGAGGCGCCTTAGACCCGCTGTATGCCAGTTCACAGAGTCTACTTCCTCTTGATCGTCGTCACGTTCTTTATCCTCGTTCCCCTCGGTGTGGGCGTGTGGTTCGACACTACCTACCATCTCCAACCCTGGGGAATTCTTGTCGGTATGGGAGTGGGTGTCCTTGCGACCACCACTTTCCTCGTTCATCACTTTAGTCGAACCTGGCGTGTATTGGCACCCGGTACAGACATCCTGTGTGAGAAGGAGGACACTGCATAGTGAAGAGATTAGCTACACCACGCAACCTCTTGATCTTTGTGATACTCCTGGCCGTCATCATTGGCGGCACTATCCTGTTCCCCGTCGCCCTCCCGACCATTCTGCTGCCGGCCGAAGGCATCTTCCACATCGGTTCATTCTATGTGACGAATACGCTCCTGGCCACCCTGTTGGCCGATGCCACGATCCTTCTGCTGGCTTTTTTGGTCGTTCGCCGGTTGAAAGATATGCCAAGCGGGCTGCAGAACCTGGTCGAATGGTTTATCGAGGGCTTCAAAGGGCTGAGTGAGGATGTGGCAGGCAAGGTGAACTCCAAACGGTGGTTCCCGGTCTTCATCACCATCCTCATTTTTCTTTTGGTTGCCAACTGGTGGGAATTGGTGCCCGGCTTCGACAGTGTAGGTATCCTGGAACCACTGGAGCAGGCGACCATCCATTCGAATGGTACCGTGCGCACGGGTTATGGGCTAACGCCCATGCTGGGTATCCCATCGCTCGACCGGTCCAAAACGCTCACGCTGACCGAGCAACAGGTGCAGGAACTCCTGGCGGCCAGCGCGCATGGCGAGGGTGAGGCTACCAGTGAAGCAGGGGCAACGGAAGAATCGCACACCAGCAAGGTCGGTGCTTACGTGCTCAAACCGT
>JAYRNS010000642.1:0-1535 GCA_041912075.1 Anaerolineae bacterium | reverse complement strand
GTCGTGGTGCCGGATGCCGGCCATCAACGAAGCGGATCACGAATAAACGATCACGTCTTCACGTCTTCACGTCTTCACGTCTTCACGCCTCACGCCTCACGCCTCACGCCTCACGCCTCACGCCTCACGCCCTCACGCCCTCACGTTTCAAAACGTCCGCGACCACTCCCCCAGCCAGCGTTCCACCACCACCTTGGTCTGGGTGAAGAACTCGACGGCGTGTTTGCCCTGGGCGTGCAGGGTGCCGAAGAAGCTGTTCTTCCAGCCGCTGAAGGGGTAGAAGGCCATCGGTGCCGCAACACCGATGTTGATGCCGATGTTGCCGGCGTCGGCCTCGTAGCGGAACTTGCGTGCCGTCGCGCCGCTGCTGGTGAAGATGCAGGCCATGTTGCCGTATTCACCGCTGTTGACCAGCCGGATCGCCTCGTCCACCGTGTTGACGCTCATGATGCCCAGCACCGGGCCAAACAGCTCGGTGCGGGCGATGGTGCCGCCAGCGGGGATGTCGCTGATGATCGTGGGGCGCAGAAAATAACCGTTTTCCAGGCCGGGGATGGTAGCGTTGCGGCCGTCGATCACCATCTCGGCGCCTTCGGCCAGCCCTTTTTGGATCAGCCCTTCGATGCGGGTCTTGCTCTGCGGTGTGATCACCGGTCCCATCTGCACCTGAGGTTCCAGACCGTTACCCACCACCAGGGCAGCCGCCGCGTCGGCCAGGGCGGGCACGAAGACTCTTTCAGCACCGGCCACGGTGACGGCCAGGGATGCGGCCAGGCAGCGCTGGCCGGCATTGCCAAACGCGCTGTCGGTGACGATGCGCGTGGTGAGCTCGACGTCGGCGTCAGGCAGGATGATGACCGGATTTTTGGCGCCGCCCTGGGCCTGGACGCGTTTGCCGTTGGCCGAGGCGCGGCTGTAAATGTGGCGGGCGACGGCGGTGGAGCCGACGAAGGTCACGGCCGCGATAGCAGGATGGTCCAGAAGGGCGTTGACCGTGTCGGCGCTGCCGTTGACCAGGTTGACCACGCCGGCGGGGAAGTTGACCTGCTCCAGGAGGTGGAAGACCTTCTGCATGGTGATGGGGCAGCGCTCCGACGGCTTGACGATGACCGTGTTACCGCAAGCCAGCGCATACGGCAGGTACCAGAACGGGATCATGCCGGGGAAATTGAACGGACAGATGATAGCGGCCACCCCCACTGGCTGGCGGATCATGTACTCGTCGATGCCGCGGGCCACGTCTTCGGAAAAATCGCCCATCATCATGGTCGGAATACCGCAGGCCACTTCGACGTTTTCGATGGCCCGCCGGATCTCGCCCCGCGCATCGGCCAGGTTTTTGCCGTTTTCCATGGTGACGCTGCGCGACAGGTCCTCGAAGTGCTCTTCCATCAGGGCCTTGAGCTTGAAGAGGTACTGGATGCGCGTGGGTGCTGGCACGCGGCGCCAGGCCGGATAGGCGGCCGCCGCCAGGCGCGCCGCCTCGTCCACTTCACTTGGCGGCGACAGCGGTACCGTGGCCAGAACTTCATTGG
>JAYRNS010000641.1:0-2670 GCA_041912075.1 Anaerolineae bacterium | reverse complement strand
GCGCAGGCCACGGTCGACGCCCAGGCCACCGCCAACGCCCAGGCTACAGTCGACGCGCAGGCAACGGCCACAGCCGTGGTGCAGGCGACCGAGACGGCCGTGGCAGATGCGATGGGCAAATACGTCGGCACCTGGGTCGCCCAAGAACCGGATGCGGTTTACCTGACGAAACTGGGCATTGCGCGTGATGGACAGAATTTGCAGCTGAACGCCACCGGTAAAGCACAAATCGTATTGATTGGTGGCAACCTGGCCAGCCAGGTCTGCCCGCCAACTTCGCCCAATGGGGAGTGCACCTGGGGCACGGCGACAGTGCCCTACACCGGTGACCCGGTGGTGTTCGAGATTCAAACGCAGCCCGGTCTCAAGCACCGCATCACGCTGTCGGTCACACCCGATCGGGCGACGCTCACCGCGCTCAACCAGACGTTCCAGAACAACGCGCTCAAGGGAACGACGACCACGGCCTTCCGCCGGCAGCGTATCATTCCGCCTGTCATTCTGCTCACCCCGCCGGTCATCAAGATCGATCCGAACCGGATACAGCCGGCGGTATTGTTTACGCCGGCGCCGTAGGGGGAGTAGGGGTTATGGATCAGGGGTTGGGGGTTGGAGATCAGGGGTTGGGGAACACGGATTGCTGTCAACGGTTTTCGGGAACGGATTGAACGGATAATTTGGCGTGCGCAAGCCGGTGCGAACGCCGCGTGACTCCCGTGTTGGGTAACGGCTGGGCGGCGTTCGCACCAGCTTGCGCTTTCGCCTCGCTGAATCGACCATTTGCGCATTCGTGCTCTATTCGTGGACGGCATTCGTGTATCGCCGGCCCAACGCGGCAGCGTGGGGCGATCGCCATCAACGTTGTGACTGGGTCCAGGTTCTCCCGGCGATCGCGCCGGGCTGCTGGACTCCAGAACGGGTGAGTTGGAACGGATTGGAAGGAAAACGGTGTGAACCCGAAGGTTGTGATTGTCGTGCTGGTGGTGGTTGTCATCCTCTTTGCCCTGGCGGTGGGGGTGGGGGCGACGCGGCCGGAGGGGCAGGCGTCGGCGAAGGGGCCGGACTGGCTGCAGGGCCTGGGTGCGCGGTTTGGCCTGGGTCAAGCGCTGCAGGCGGAAGACGTCAGCGGGGCGATTGGCCCGTGCCGTGACGCGCTGCGTGACAAAGCATTCACCCTGCCGTTGGGGACATCATGCACCTTGTTCATTACCGAATCGTCGGCACCGGTGCGTAAGCTGGGGTTGGAGCTGAAGGCAGGCACCGCCCGGGTCGTGTTCGACCCGTTTGGCGAGGACAACCTGACGATCAAGCAGGACCTGGAGGGCGACCGGCGTACCATGAACGTGCCGGTGACCAAAGAGGGTGGTCAGCTGGCGGTTGTCTGTTTGAGCGGCAGCTGCCAGTTTGTTGTGCAGTGAGGTTGCGTGCCCACTCGACCAGGCTCGCTGAGCGCTTCGCCTATCGAGCGCCGGCGCGTGCGGCCAATCGGCGCATGCTGAACCTTGTGCCACGGGTGCCGGCGTGGCAGAATGCCTAAACGCGATCAACGCGCAGGGCGCGAATGACCGCGATCAGCGAGCCGATCAGCATGAACAAGGCCCAAATCAGAGCCAGGATCGACACGATGATCGCAGCAATGGCATCGGTGATGCTGACCAGGATGACCGGCACGAGGCTGTGCAGGAAGCCCACGATCAGCGCGGCCAGGAGTGACGTCAGGATCAGCAGGACCAGACCGCGGTTCTGCAAAAAGCGCTGCTGCGCCAGCACCAGACACACCACTGCCGCGATTTTCAGCGACAGTGTCAATCCCAACACCACATTAGCGCCGGCGCGGTTGAAGAAGCCGTAGATTGCCAAGTAGGCCAGTGTGCCAAAGGGTGCCGCCAGGAAGAGCGAGACCATCAAGAGCAGCAGGACCAGCGCGGCAATGATGGCCACGATCGATAGAATCAGCACGATCAGCGACACGATCAGCGTGACACAGCCCTGCACCCGCGCCTGCAGGCGCTGCGAGATCAACAAGCTCGCCCCGATGAGGCCCACGGTGAACACCAGCAGCACATCGACCAACGCCAGGTCGCGTATAGCCAATCCCGGCGGCTTGGGCTGGGACAGAATGTTCTGAATTTCGTTGGGATCCAGATCATTGAGCGCCTCACGTAGGTCCGGGTCACCTGCAACCAGCGCAGTCAATGAGGTGGTGTTACCGACGGGGGCGCGCAAGAATTCGACTGCACCCAGCTCGACGAGCAGCGCCAGCACCAGAAGCGCCAGGGCAGCAATAAAAAAGGGCTTGCGTAAGGTATCCATGCGGCCTCCGGGCGGGAAAGCAAGATAATACCACAAAGGCACAAAGACACCAAAGAAACTTGGTGTCTTTGTGCCTTTGTGGTAATACCGCATGGCGCGTTAGATCACGGTCGGTGGCTCGAACTCGCCGAACTCCTCGCGCAGCACGCCGCAGATTTCGCCCAGGGTGGCGTACGTCTGCACGGCGGCCAGGATCGGCGGCAGCAGGTTGTCGGTGCCGCGGGCGACGGCACGCAGGTCCGCCAGGGCGGCCTGCACGGCCTGGTTGTCGCGGCTGCGGCGCAGCGCCTGCAGGCGCTCGACCTGGATCTGCTGCGAGGCGACGTCCGGCCGGAAGATGGCGACGCTGCGCTTTTC